>DATIPV010000057.1:0-2632 GCA_035471525.1 Robiginitalea sp. | reverse complement strand
CGCTTTGGGCTCCAGGTCTATCCCGGCCCAGTTTTCGTCGGCCGGATCGGCGTCTTCGGGAAGGGTCATCCGGGGCAGGGAATCCGAGAAACGGCCGATGATCTGTTCCACCGGATGCGGTTCCGCTTCGCGGCAGGCCGTATTTGTCAGCAGGCAGAAAAGGATTGCGAGGGCCGCAGCCGGTAGGCGGAGTCTCATGAAACGCATCAGGTGCTAAGTTGGCAATCCCGTTGCAGGCAGTTTCCGAATCGGAGCGGTGCCAAAGGGATTGAAAGAAAATTAGTTACTTTCAACTAGAATTTCAAATTATTAACAGACCCGTGCAAAAAATCACCCCCTTTTCGGGCTGCAGGCTCAGCAGGAGCCTTGTTGTGGCACTGGCATGTGCCGCTGCGGCGGTTTCCTGCGGCGACCCGGCCGGTCCTGTGGCACCGGCCCGCCCCAACATCGTGGTGATCTTTACCGACGACCAGGGATTTGCCGACGTCGGGGTATACGGGGCAACCGACATTCCCACCCCCCATCTCGACAACATGGCCGCAGAGGGCCTTCGGCTCACTAATTTCTATGCTGCCCAGCCGGTTTGTTCGGCCTCGCGGGCAGGCTTGCTCACCGGCTGCTATCCCAACCGGATCGGCATGCACAACGCCCTTATGCCCGAGAGCCCGGTTGGGCTTAACCCGGAGGAGCAGACCCTGGCCGAACTGCTTCGCGATCAGGGGTATGCCACGGGCATCTTCGGGAAATGGCACCTGGGCGACCGGCCCGAATTTCTGCCAACCCGGCACGGTTTTGACCGCTTTTTCGGCATTCCCTATTCCAATGACATGTGGCCCCACCACCCGCAGCAGGGGCCGGTTTTCAATTTTGGCCCCCTGCCCCTGTACGAACAGGAGACCGTAATCGACACCCTGAACGACCAGACTGCCCTAACCCGGGAAATTACGCGGCGCAGCGTGAGCTTTATCGAGGAGAACCGCGACAGGCCTTTTTTCCTGTACGTACCCCACCCGCAGCCGCATGTACCTCTCTTTGTGTCGGATGCCTTCAGAGGCAAGTCGGGGCGCGGGCTATACGGAGATGTAATCATGGAGCTAGACTGGTCGGTGGGGCAGATTTTGCAGGCGCTTCGCGAAAATGGCCTGGAAGAGAACACCCTCGTGCTCTTTACTTCCGACAACGGGCCCTGGCTGGCCTATGGCGACCACGCCGGAAGCGCCTACCCCCTGAGGGAAGGCAAGGGTACCAGTTGGGAAGGCGGGGTCAGGGAACCCTGCATCATCCGTTTCCCGGGACGGCTCGCGCCCGGGTCCGTCCTGGAGGCCCCGGTTATGGCCATTGACCTCCTTCCGACGCTGGCCGGGCTTTGCGGGGCCGACCTGCCCGAAAAAACGATTGACGGCGTAAACGTATGGCCGCTGCTTACGGGCCAGACCCGGGAAAATCCGCAGCAGGCCTATTTCTTTTATTACCACGTGAATGAATTGCAGGCGGTTCGCAGGGGAGACTGGAAATTGGTTTTACCGCACAGGTACCGGTCCATGGAGGGCCAGGTGCCGGGCCAGGGCGGGCAGCCCGGGGAGTACACCCACTTTGTGCTAGGTTCCCCCGAACTCTACAACCTGCGCGTCGACCCGGAGGAACGGCACGACCTGGCAGGCGTGCACCCAGACACCGTGGCGGCCCTGAGCCGGCTGGCAGATGGCATGCGCACCCGGCTGGGGGATGCCCTTACCGGGGTGCAGGGTACGGAAAACCGCCCGCCCGGGAAAGCGTTGGGCACGGAGCAAACGGATGGATCCCCAGGCCATGGGTTCTGAATTTCGGTTCAAGCAGTTCGTGGTGCGGCAGGAAGGTGCGGCCATGAAAGTGGGTACCGACGGCGTATTGCTCGGCGCATGGGCGCCCCTGGAGGGCAAGCCGCAGGCGGTTCTCGATATAGGCGCGGGTACCGGGCTCGTTGCCCTGATGCTGGCACAGCGGTCCCAGGCCGAAAGGATCGACGCCCTCGAGATCGACACCGGCGCTTTTGAAACCTGTGTCGGGAATTTTGAAGCATCTCCCTGGGCCGACCGGCTTTTCTGTTACCATGCCGGCCTGCAGGAATTTGCGGAAGAATTCGGCCCGGAGTACGACCTGATCGTTTCCAACCCCCCTTTCCATCGGGAGACCGTGAGCAGCGGGAAGCCAGCCCGCGACCAGGCCCGGCAGCAAAGCGCCCTGCCCTTCGAGGTCTTGCTGGGCTGCGCAGCCCGCTTGCTGACTCCCGAAGGTCGGTTGTGCGTGATTATCCCCTTTCGGGGGGAGGAAGACTTCCTGAAGCAGGCCGGCCGGTTCGGACTGTTTCCCGCCCGGATTACCCGGGTGCGGGGGAACCCCGGATCGGAGCTGAAGCGAAGCCTGTTGGAGCTTTCTTTCCACCCCCATGCCCCGCAGCAGGATGAACTCGTCGTGGAACAGCAGCGGCACCGGTATACGGAAGCCTACCGGGAGCTTACCCGGGATTTCTACCTCAGGGGGTAGGCGCTGCCAAACGCTGCCAGGGCCTGGTAAGGCAGGTAGGACCGCCCCCTCCCTTCAGACTGATCTCGCTTCCCTTATAGGTCTGCACCTGGCAACCTTCGCGGCGGAG
>DATIPV010000056.1:0-10840 GCA_035471525.1 Robiginitalea sp. | reverse complement strand
CGGCCAAGCAAAACTGGATGGCCCCCGACTGGAAAACACCCACAGACAGCATTGAGCCGCTCCTCCAGATGGTCCTCGACCACATCCCCCGGTTCAAGCCCCAATCGGGCAGCACCCAGATGCTGATCACCTCCCTGGATTACTCATCCTACACGGGCCGCATAGCCATCGGACGCCTGCAGCGGGGCAGCCTGCGCGAAAACCAACCTGTTTCCCTGGTCAAGCGCGACGGCCGCATCGTCAAAACGCGCATCAAGGAAGTGTTCACCTTCGAAGGCCTCGGCAGACTGAAGGTAGACGAGGTGCAGACGGGCGATATCTGTGCCCTGGTCGGCCTGGAAGATTTTGAAATCGGCGACACCGTGGCCGATTTTGAACAACCCGAAGCCCTCCGCACCATTGCGATCGACGAGCCTACCATGAGCATGCTGTTCACCATTAACGACAGCCCCTTTTTCGGAAAGGACGGAAAATTCGTCACCTCGCGCCACCTGAAGGAGCGCCTGGAGCGGGAGCTCGAAAAAAACCTGGCCCTGCGGGTGTCTCCCACCGACAGCGCCGACAAGTTTATGGTCTTCGGCCGCGGGGTGCTGCACCTCTCGGTGCTGATCGAGACCATGCGCCGCGAGGGATACGAACTGCAGATCGGCCAGCCCCAGGTGATTATCCGTGAAATCGACGGGGTGAAATGCGAGCCGATCGAGCACCTCACCATCGACCTGCCCGAAGAGGTATCGGGGCGGGCCGTGGAAATGGTCTCGATCCGGAAAGGCGAAATGATCCATATGGAGGCCCGGGGCGCGCGCATGTACTGCGAATTCCACATTCCCTCCCGCGGCATTATCGGTCTTCGGAACCAGTTGCTGACCGCCACGGCCGGGGAGGCCGTTATGGCCCACCGCTTCATGGAATACCAACCCATGAAGGGCGACATTCCCATGCGGCAGAACGGCTCCCTCATCTCCATGGAGAATGGAACCGCCATCCCGTATTCCATCGACAAATTGCAGGAGCGGGGCCGGTTTTTCATCGACCCGGGAGAAGATATCTACGAGGGACAGGTAATCGGGGAGAATACCCGGGGAGACGACATGGTGGTGAACGTCACCAAAACCAAGAAGCTCACCAACGTACGTGCCGCGGGGTCCGACGATAAGACCCGCATTGTGCCGGCTATCAAGTTTTCCCTGGAAGAGGCCCTGGAATACATCCAGAAGGACGAATACGTGGAGGTGACCCCCAAAAACCTTCGGTTGCGCAAAATATTGCTGAAAGAAACCGACCGCAAGCGGAGCAAGCCCTAGCCGAGCCTCATTTCGGGGTGGTTCACCAGGCAGGCCGTCGCCGCGCCGATAATGCCTGCGTCGTTCTGCAGGCCGGCCGGGATCACGGGGGTTTCTATGGTGATGTACTCTTTGAATTGGTCGAAGTCCTTAGAGGTACCCCCTCCCAGAATGATGGTGTCGGGGGAGGTGAGGAGCTCGACGAGCTTCAGGAATTTGTTAAAGCGCTTCCCCCACTTCTTGTAGCTGAGCCCTTCCCGCTCTTTGGCCGAGGCGGCAGCCCAGGTCTCGATCTTGTCGAATGCCTTGTAGGGGATCTGCCCCAGCTCAAAATTGGGGATCAGGCGGCCGTCCAGGAAAGCGCCGCTGCCCAGGCCGGTGCCGATGGTGATCATTACCACGAAGCCTTTCATGCCCCGGCCCACTCCGTAATTCATGGCGGCATAGCCGGCTGCGTCGGCATCGTTGATAACCGTGAAATCGTTCCCGCTGGCCTGCTGGAAAAGGGTCTCCACGTCCTGGTTCACCCACGATTCGTGGAGGTTGCCCTGGGATTTGCAGATGCCGTGCTTGATCACCGAGGGAAATCCGCAGCCAACCGGGCCTGTGTAGTTGAAATGGCGCGTGATTTGAGCCACTACTTCCGCCATTTCGTCCGGTTTGCGCGTTGGGGGCGTGGGTATCCGAAATCGGGGGGAGAGCATTTCTCCGGTTTCCATATGTACCATGGCGCCTTTGATGCCCGATCCGCCGACGTCAATACCGAGAACTTCCATGCAGTAGCAGATTTTTGCAGGGCAAAGTAACGAAAAAAGATCGGCATGGCAGCAGGGAATCCATCAGGACAAACGGCCCAGGGCGCTGCTCATGGTCTCGTTTCGGTTCCCGAAGCAGCAGCCGGCGGTCTTTTTCCAAGGGAGGTTCAAGAGGTGCTTTTCTGAGAATCATCGCCTGCCGGTCTGGCCCTTGGCACCCGGGCGCAGGTTTATCCGGCCGCTTTCCAGAGCCGGGCGCTGAACAGGAACAAAATACAAAGTATGCCCGTAATCCAACCGATGCCTGTAAAAACCGATTCCTGGCTGAAGCTGCTGATAAACGGCAGCAAAACCAGGGGCGAAACAAATTGCCCCAGGAACCAGAACGTGGTGAGTTTCCCGATTTCGCGGCCGCGCACGGCCGGAGGCGCCAGCTGCATAACCAGGACGTTGGCGTTCGGGATAAGCAGCCCCATCCCCATGCCTGCCAGGAGCAGCCCGCACACCACCAGGGCGTAGCTCTGCGCCAGTGCTACCACCACAAAGGCCACCGCCATAAGGCCGAAGCCCATGCTGAAGAGCATTGCAAAGGAAAGGCGTGCCTTCAGGCGGGCGTAGAAAAACGAGGCCACGGCCGAGAAGAGCGTACTGCTGGCCACGGCCAGCCCAATAAGGCTGTTTTGTTCCACGCCCAGCGACTTCAGGTAAAAGGGGATCTGGATGGGAATAATGAAAAACAGGATCCACATGAGCATTACGCTGGCAAAGACCAGCCAGATCACCCCAGGGACGCGGGGAGATGCCATCCCGGCCTGCGCTTCGGCGGCGGCCGGCGGCGGTTCCTGCACATAGCGCAGCGCAACCGGCAAAATGATCAGGGCGTAGAGGTACAACAGGAAGGGCACATTCCATCGGATGTCGGCCAACCACCCCCCGAGGCTGATAAACAGGATGCCGGCCAGCGACATGACGGCGATCTGAAGACCGGCGAATTGCTGGCGGGCCACGCCCTGGTAGTAATCGGCCACCAGGGTGGTCACGATGGTCATGGTGATCCCTACGCTGATGCCCAGCAGGGCCCTTCCGGCCAGTACGCCGTACAGGTTGTCGAGCCAGTACCCGGAGCTTCCCGCCACGGCATAGACCAGCAGGGCAACCCCGAGCAGGGGCTTGCGCCCCTTGCGGTCGATGAATTTCCCGGCCAGGATGGCCGTAAGAGCGATAAACAGGGCTGGCAGGGAGAGCGACAGCTTAACCAGGGTCTGCCCGTTGGGATAGCCGGCAAAATCCCGGCTCATATCAGGCAGGCTCGAGGATATGGTGATCATGGAGGCGATCGTGAGGCTGCTCACCAAAAGCAGGCTCAGCTTTACCTCCCATCGGTTATAATTCATATCAGTATCGAATGACAACCCGGATCAGGCCATTTCGCCCTTCATCAGCTTGGGCAGCATCTCCTTGAAATTTTCCTTTTTATTCAGGTGGGGTAACTCCACATCGGGTACCGGAACGCCCAGGAACGCGCAAAGAGGTTCCCATCCGTCGCGCACGTCGTAAACCAGGAGCTTGTCTTTGGGGACGTATTTTTTGACTTCCTCGATATGCGAATTCCACTTGGCTTCAGCAAAGGCCTTGTCTTCAAAGCGCCCTTCTAATTCGCGCGCGAAGAATTTGTCCTTAAACCATTTGATGCATTTGACCACTTTCCGGGCGCGGGCGCTCAGCAGCAGTTTCCCCATCATTTTCAATTTCTGGCCCGGGGTTTGGGGCCCTGCTTTGAGTACCGTGCTGGAGACGCTTTTGTACCACGACTCGAAATCGCGCACCGTCAGGATCACTTTGGCATCCGGGTAGCGCTTCATGTGTTCCTTGTACCAGGGATAGCCCGGGAAATCCACGGTGGCGTCGAAGCCCTTATAGAGGCCTTCCCAGTCGGTATCCCCCGTATCATCGAGTGTTTTCCAGTAGTGTAGCATTTCCGGTTTGACCAGAAGCTCCTTCATGTGGTAAACATGCTTGAAGCCAAGGGTTTCCAGGCAGCCTTTGAGGGTCGTAGTTCCGGTCCTAGGGAAACCGGCGCCGATAATTTTGATAGACATAATTGGGTATTTAAATTATTAATGGAAGTGTGTGTTTTACTGTTCGGCCGGCGCGGGGGGCGGCGGCAATTTAAAAGTTTCGGGCTGAGTCTGCAGCGGCTTCAGGTCCTTGCCTGCAAAGGCCGGGTAATCGGCCGGCAGCAGGGTGCTCCGGAACAATGCCATGAGAAATGGGCCTGCGGGTTGTGCAAAAGTACCGTCTGGCAACCGGTAATCGCCGGAATAGGGGTTTCGGTATTCCCAGACAATTTTCTGGTCGGGCGTTACCTCAATGATGCGCCCCTGCATGCCCTGAGTAATTAAGGTGTGCCCGTTGGGCAGACGGTGTGCCCCGGAGATGAACCCGGAATACATGGTATAGGTGTCGGGTGCCTGGTACGACCAAACCGGCTCATCGGGCCCGAAAGCACCGTCATCCTTCATGATATAGGCTCCGCTTGAATCCGTGGGGGGCTCAAACTCATAGATGGCGCTGTAGTTGCCCACGTCTCCGATAGACATGGCGAAATCAGGCGGGCTGGCGGTGGGCAATCCTGCCCAGAACGTTGGGAGCTTGGCTTTTCCGTCAGGGATATCGTTGTTGTGCACCATCAGGTGGCCTTCCCCTGGCAGCCCTTTCGGGATCCATTTAACGTCGTGCTGGAAAAAGAGTTGCTGGTTGGCTGCGCTCCCTTTGCCATAGTTTTGTGGGTTGCCCCAGCGGTACAGCAGGTCGCCCCCGTGGCCCCAACGCCCGCCGGTACTGCCTTTTGCTTCCTCCGTGGTGGTGCTGTGGTCGATAATCGCCACCTCGTTCAATCCGGCCATGCTCAGGATGATCTGGTCCAGATCGGCGTTGTAGGATATGGCATTGGTGTGGGTGATGTCAGACCCCTGGTTGTCGACCGTGGCATTCGAGGTGGTCATGCCCATCTGTATCATCTGCTGAATCTGCTCTTCGCTCGGGGGAGCGCCGTGCAGGGCTTCGGCGCTATGGAAATTGATGTCGATTTTGCGGGGGTTCTCCGCCGGGTCGCCATAATTTTTCTTCGATGCGTCCAAGTGCTGGACCAGGTGGTCTTTCATGTACCAGGTCCAGACGATCTCGCCCCCTTCGGGCTTGGTGGGTTTGATCTCCACCACCTTGTCGAGCCAGAGGCCCGCCTTGGGCAGGTGTTCGGGGTTGCGGCCCAGGTCGGCGGCCTCCTCGGCCGGGACTACTTCATAGGCAATCCCCAAAATGTTCCCGTTGGGCATGATCTCGATGTCGTGGTGCAGCAATTCTTTTTCGTTGGCAAGTTCATAATCCCATACCAGGTTGCCGTCCCAGTCGTACTCGCGGATGCGCCCGGCCTGCCCGCCGGCGGCAAAGGTGGGAAAGTCCAGGTCCCGCTCCAGGCGCACCAGGTGGCCGTTGGGCAGGAGGTACGAATTCAGGGAGTTCAACTGGGTGTCCCAGCGGTGCACCACCTGTCCTTCCTTGTTAATCAGAAAGGTGGCATTTGTAAGGGAGGGCTCGAACAGCACGTATCCTTCTGTATCCTGTTCCGTATCAAGAATCAGGCCCCGCTCGGCGGTTAGCCAGGTCATGCTGCGCATGTCCTCGGGTTTCCATTCCCGAACCTGCTGCTCGGGCTCAGGGGTTTCTTGTTTACACGACAGCCCCAGGAACAAGGAGGCTGCCAGAATAAGCATTAATGTTTTTTTCATGGGTGGTTGTTTTTTGTTGCTGTTACGTGAAAAGGCGCGGGTATGGCACGGCCCACCGCGGCCAATCGGGCAAAAAAGATACGCAAAAATCCGTTGACTCAGGAGCGAAAATAAAATCCCCGGAAAGAAGTATTTCCCAGTACTTCAGGCACTAAGAAAAATACATACAACTACCCGGCCGCGCGGGCCTGGCAGGTTACCCGGCTTTCTGGATCACCTCAAACACCTTGTTCCCGTCGCATTTGAGGGTTTTGGAGGGGTACTTCAAAATCAGGGCGTAGTCGTGGGTGGCCATCAGGATGGTGCGCCCGTTTTTGTTGATCTCCTGCAGCACTTTCATAACCTCCACGCTGGTCTGCGGGTCGAGGTTTCCGGTAGGCTCATCGGCCAGGATCAGCTCCGGGTCGTTGAGCAGGGCACGCGCAATGGCGATGCGCTGCTGTTCGCCCCCAGACAGCTCGTGCGGGAACTTGAAGCCCTTGGTCTTCATCCCCACTTTGTCGAGCACCTCGCCGATACGGGCGTTCATGGCCTCTGCATCCGACCAGCCCGTGGCCTTCAGCACGAAAAGCAGGTTGTTGTGCACGGTGCGGTCGGGCAGCAGCTTGAAATCCTGGAAAACGATCCCCAGTTTCCGCCTCAGGTAGGGGATTTCCTTTTCCGCCAGCGATTTTAAGTCGAAGCCCACGATCCGGCCTTGTCCTTCCCGCAGGGGGAGGTCGGCGTAGAGTGTTTTCATGAAGCTGCTCTTGCCGCTGCCGGTCTTGCCGATGAGATAGACGAATTCCCCGGGTCGTATCTCGAGGCTTACCTCGTTCAACACCAGGTTCTCCTGCTGGTAGACTGCAACGTCTTTCAGGCTTAGTACGGGCTCGGCCATGGGTTGTTTTTGTTGATATAAAAGTAATAAGTTCCGGCCATTCCGGGCCATGGACAGGGTTAATTTCCCGTATTTCGTTCTGACCTGCATACTTGCCAGGGCTATTTCCCGTTATTAAGGGGGAATTCGGTTACTCGTAACCCAACAGAACACTATGCGAAAGAAGCTTACCGTACTCCTGGTCCTGGCCGGGTTTGCCGCTGTGGCATACGGGCAGGAATCGGCCATCTACACCCATCCTCAGAAAGCCTACCAGGATGCCCTGGCCCTCTACAACAACAAGCAGTACCAGGCCGCCCAAACCCTCTTTGAACAGGTCAGGGACCAGACCGACGACCCGGAGACCGAATCGAACAGCGCTTACTTTATAGCCAACGCCGCCGTGCGGCTGAACCAGTTGGGCGCCGACCGGCTCATGGAGGATTTCGTGGAGCAGTACCCCACTTCGGTGCGGCGGAATTCGGCCTTTATGGACGTGGCCGACTACTACTTCGAAAACGGGCGGTACCCCTACGCAGTTAAATGGTACCGCAAAGTCGATCTCTACTCCCTCTCGAAGAAGGAGCGGGAACGCTACGACTTCCGCATGGGCTACGGCCTTTTTTCCTCCGACAAACCGGAAGAGTCTGAGCGCTATCTGCAGCGGGTGAGCAATTCCCAGGAATACGGATCCCAGGCCAAGTACTACCTGGGGTATATCGCCTACCAGCAAGACGATTACCAGCAGGCCAACCAGCGTTTTGACCAGATCACCGACCAGGAAGTGCTGGAGGAGAAGCTTTCCTATTACCAGGCCGACATGAACTTCAAGCTGGGGAATTTCGAGGAGGCCATTGCCCAGGCCAAAAAGCAGCTCCCCAGGTCTGACCGCACCGAGATTTCGGAGCTCAACAAGATTATCGGCGAGAGCTATTTCAACCTCGGGCAATACGAAAACGCCATTCCGTATCTGACTGAATACAAGGGCAAGCGGGGCCGGTGGAGCAATACCGACTTCTACCTGCTGGGCTATGCCTATTACCGGCAGGGCGATTTTGCCAATGCCGTGCAGCAATTCAACAAAATTATCGCCGGAGACGATCCGGTTGCCCAGAACGCCTATTACCACCTGGCCGAATGCTACCTGGAGACCGGCAAGAAGCAGGAGGCGCTCAATGCCTTCCGCAATGCCTCCCGCATGGAATTCAGCCCCGAGATCAGCCAGGACGCCCTGCTCAATTACGCCCGACTCAGTTATGAGATCGGGAACCCCTACGAACCCGTTCCGACCGTGCTGGGGGCCTATCTGGAGCGCTACCCGAACGATGCCCACAGCGCCGAATTGCAGGAGCTGCTGGTAGATTCCTATATCACCTCCAAAAACTTCCAGGGGGCCATGGAGCTCCTGGAGGCAAACCGGGGGTACGCCAGTGGGGCCACGTTCCAAAAGGTGGCCTACTTCCGCGGGGTGGAGTTGTTCCTGGCAGAGGATTACAACGGGGCGCTGGTGCATTTCGACAAGGCTCTGGACACCGGGGCCGAACCGGTGTTTACTGCCCGCTCGGCCTACTGGAAGGCCGAATCGGCCTTTGCGCTCCGGAATTACGAACAGGCCCTGGCGGCCTATGAGCGCTTCCGGCAACTCCCGGCCGCGCGGCAGGTGTCTGAATACGCCGCATTGGAGTACCAGCTGGGGTACGCCTATTTCAAACTGAAACAGTACGACCGCGCCGCCGGGAGTTTCCGGGCCTTTACGGCGGCTTCTCCGGGGGGAGCCCTGAAGACCGATGCCTGGATGCGCCTGGGCGACAGCTATTTTGTGAGCAGCCGGTACAGCGATGCCATCGGCGCCTACGACCAGGCCCTGGCTTCCGGCAGCCCCGAACGGGATTACGCGGCCTTCCAAAAGGCCATGAGCTACGGGTTTATCGGGCAGGAACAGACCAAGCGGGAAGCCCTGAGCGCTTTTACGGCACGCTTCCCGAATTCAAGCCTGGTAGACGACGCCCTCTTCGAACTGGGTAATTCGTATGTGCAGGGCGGTTCCGACCAAACGGCCGTTCAGACCTACGACCGCCTGATCGGGGCCCATCCGAAGAGCGCTTTGGTGCCTGCTGCCCTGATGCGCAAAGGCCTGGTATATTACAATGGGGGGCAAAATCAGGAGGCCCTGGCCCTGTTCCGCGAGGTGGCTGACCGCTACCCGAAGACCCAGGAAGCCGTGCAGGCCGTGCAGACTGCGAAGCTCATCTATGTAGACCTGGGGCAGGTAGACCAGTACGCCGCCTGGGTGCGCGGGCTGGATTTTGTGGAGGTGACCGACAGCGAACTGGAAACTGCCGCCTACGAGTCGGCCGACCGCCAGTTTGCGGCAGGCAATCAGACGGCTGCCCAACGTGCCCTGGAGAAATACCTGGAGCAATTCCCGGGAGGGGCCAACAACCGCCAGGCACGGTTTAAACTGGCCCAGCTCTATTACGGGCAGGGCGAGACCGGCCCGGCCCTGGAACAGTTTCGGGCAGTGGCGGCTTCCGGCGGGGGCGACATGGGGGAACAGGCCCTTACCCGGGTCTGTGAGATCCTGGTGTCCCGCGACGACTACGACTCGGCCATGCCCTATCTGCAGCAACTGGAAAGCACAGCCGACATTCCCCAGAACCGGACCTTTGCACAGTCGAACCTGATGAAGGGCTATTTCGGGAAGAAGGATTACCGGCAAACCTTGTCCTATGCGGAAAAGGTACTGGCAAGTCCTGCCCTCGACGACCGGATCCGCAGCGACGCCCGCCTGATGATCGCCCGGTCGGCCTGGGAAACCGGAGATGCCGATAAGGCCCGTGCCGCCTATGCCGAGGTATTGCAGATAGCCACCGGAAAAACGGCAGCAGAGGCCCTGTATTACGACGCCCTGTTCAAGCAGCGCGACGGCGCCTATGCGGCTTCCAACCAGTCGGTGCAGCGCCTGGCCAAAGATTTCGCGGCCTACCGGGAATGGGGCGGCAGGGGTCTGGTCTTGATGGCCCTGAACTTCGACCAGCTCGACGACGCCTTTCAGGCAACCTATATCCTCGAGAACGTGATCGCAAACTTTGGCGCCTATCCCGAACTGGTGGAAGAGGCGCAGACCGAATTGACCAAAATCAAGGCCCGGGAGGCCCGTCGGAATACGGATGTAGAAACGGACGGAAACAAGTAGCTTATGGACACTAAGAAATGGATGCGGGCCTGGTGCCTACCGACGGCCATCTTGCTGGCGGGCCCGGTCGGGGCCCAGGACGACAAGCTGGGGACCGAAACGGTAACGGTGGTGGGTTCCTATGCGCCCACCGTATCGGACGCCTATAAAATAAAATCGCTGCCTGAGTTGAACGATTCCATCGCCCTGCAGAAAAAGCCGGTCCGTTACAGCATCAACTCGGTACCCGTGGCATCTACTTTTACCCCGTCCAAGGGCAGGGCGGCAGCCGTGGAGCGTGCAGCCCCCGAGAAATTGTTCAACAGCTATGCCTCCATGGGCCTGGGCAATTACAACAACGCCCTGGCCGAGCTGTATATCAGCCGCGACTTTGACCGGGGCAGCCAGCGCCTCGACCTGGGGCTGGATCACCGTTCCTCCCGCGGACAGCTCGATGCCACCCCGCTGGATACCGACTTGTACCATACCGCCCTCGATGTTACCTGGTCGCAGCGCGAGCGCGACTGGAACTGGAGTGCCGGAGCGGGCCTGGAGCATCGCCTGTACAACTGGTACGGTTTGCCCGAAGGGGTGTTCGACCCGGCGGCCCTGGAGGGGATCGACCCGACCCAGAACTACATGCGCGGGCAGCTGGAAGGAAAGGTGCACCTGGAAGACACCTACTTTACAGACGCCAGGTTATTGGCACGCCGGTTCTGGGATGCCGCCGATTCCTGGGAAAACAGGCTGAAACTGGAGCCGAAATTCGAATTTCCGGTTACGGAGGAAACCTTTACCCTGGGTCTTCAACTCGACTATGTGGCGGGCCATTTCGCCAATGCCGACCAAAGCGAGTACATCAACTCCGGAGCCTTTGATTACAGCTTCCTGCAGGCCGGGGCACACCCCAGCCTGCTTTTGCTGCGCGACGACCTAAGGCTCGAGCTCGGGGCCCGCATCGTCTTCGGCACCGACCTGGA
>DATIPV010000055.1:0-2572 GCA_035471525.1 Robiginitalea sp. | reverse complement strand
CACCAGCGGATCGGTGCTGTCGGGCAGGGCCACCACATTGGGGGCATATCCCGCCTTGAGCTTGCCGGCCAACAGGGGGGCCATAAAGCGGGCATCGGCACTGGAGCTCACCACAATTACCTTTGCCCCGCTGGCATCGGCGGCCTGTTGCAGGGCTGTGGCGATAGCGCGGGCATTGAAGGTTTCCAGGCGCGCGTCTGTCAGCTGCAGCACTTTGGCAATGCCATACTGGCCCAGGACAGCCGGGTTTTCGGCGTTCACGGTCAGTGCCACGGCCTCCGTGCCCATCTGCCGGGCCAGGGCGCTGGCATAACTGGCCACTTCCAGGGCGCTTTTCTTGAATTTCCCTTTATCGGATTCGGTATATACGAGTACAGACATGTGTTGCTCTTTTTGGGTGTGTTTGCAGGAGAGGCTTCGGGGCTCAGATTACCTTGGCCTCCTTGTGCAGCAGGTTTATCAATTCGTCCAGCTGGTCGGGGGCCACCAGTTTTACGGCCCCTTTGGGGGCAGGCTTGTCGAACTTCTGGTCTGCGGTTACCGGGTTGGCATCCACCGGGGGTACCACGGTGAGCTTCTTTTGCCGGGCCATCATAATGCCGCGCATATTCGGGATGCGCAGGTCGCTTTCCTCTACCAGGCCCTTTTGCCCGCCGATGATCAGCGGCAGGGTGGTTTCCAGCGTTTCCTTGCCCCCGTCTATCTCACGGGTGGCGGTGGCTTTGTTTCCCTCGACCTCCAGGCCGATACAGTTGTTGACGAAATTCATGTCGAGCAGGGCTGCCATTATGCCGGGCACCATCCCCCCGTTGTAGTCGATGGACTCCCGTCCGGCGATCACCAGCTCGTATCCGCCGTTTTTGACCACTTCGGCCAGCTGCCGGGCCACGAAGAGCCCGTCTGAAGGTTCGGCGTCGATGCGGATGGCTTCGTCTGCCCCAATGGCAAGGGCCTTGCGCATGGTGGGTTCCACCCCGGGCCCTCCCACGGTGGCCACATGCAGGGTGGCGCCCTGTTTTTCCTTCAGCCACATGGCGCGCGTAAGGCCGTATTCGTCGTTCGGGTTAATCACGAATTGCACCCCCGTGGCGTCGAAGGCCGTGGCGTCGGAAGTGAAGTTGATCTTGGAAGTAGTATCGGGCACGTTGCTGATACAGACTAATATTTTCATAGGACCTTTATTTAGCTATGGAAGGCGGCCGTAAAGATAGCCAAATATTTTCTAAAATACTATGCACGCATAATAAAAAATCCTGATATTTTGGGGTCTCCCAAACCGGTTTTGAGGGATATTTTTCTATTTTTGTGCGCATTTAAACGCCAAAGCCACACCAGGAGAATCAAGCAGCCGATGAGGACAATCCAATTCAGAGAAGCCATTGCCGAAGCCATGTCGGAAGAGATGCGCCGCGACGAATCCATTTACCTGATGGGGGAAGAAGTGGCCCAGTACAATGGGGCCTACAAGGCCTCCAAGGGCATGCTGGACGAGTTCGGGGCCAAGCGGGTAATCGATACCCCGATTTCGGAACTGGGTTTTTCCGGTATAGCGGTCGGCTCGGCCATGATCGGCAACCGGCCCATCGTGGAGTTCATGACGTTCAACTTTTCCCTGGTGGGCATCGACCAGATTATCAACAACGCGGCCAAGATCAGGCAAATGTCAGGAGGGCAGTTCAATTGCCCCATCGTCTTTCGGGGACCCACCGCCTCGGCCGGCCAGCTGGCCGCCACCCACTCCCAGGCTTTTGAGAGCTGGTACGCCAACTGCCCGGGCCTGAAGGTAGTGGTCCCTTCGAACCCCTACGACGCCAAGGGGCTGCTCAAATCGGCCATCCGCGACGACGACCCGGTCATCTTCATGGAATCGGAACAGATGTACGGCGACAAGGGCGAGGTGCCCGAAGGGGAGTATACCATTCCGCTCGGGCTTGCCGAGATCAGGCGGGAGGGCACCGACGTTACCCTCGTCTCTTTCGGGAAAATTATCAAGGAAGCCTATGCTGCTGCCGAGGTACTTGCCGGGGAAGGTATTTCCTGCGAGATCATCGACCTGCGCACCGTACGGCCCCTGGACCACGAAACCATAATCAAGTCGGTAAAGAAGACCAACCGGCTGGTAGTGCTCGAAGAGGCCTGGCCCTTCGGGAATGTGGCCACTGAAATCACATACCAGGTTCAGCAGCAAGCCTTTGACTACCTGGATGCCCCGGTTGTGAAGCTGAATACAGCCGACACCCCCGCGCCCTATTCCCCGGTGCTGCTCGAGGCATGGCTTCCCAATAGCGAGGATGTTATCAAGGCTGTTAAGAAAGTGTTATATAAATAATCCGGCTCGGCCACGAACCGTACATTAGCTTCCCCGGCCTGTTTCCGGTGAAGCTTTTTTCATTTGACTACTACCCCGCGGTCCCCGATAACCCATTCAGACGTTAAACCGACGGGCCGCGGGTCGATGCCACTAACAACACCCGCATGAGATACGCTGCCTTCCTGCTTCTTTTATGTTGCAGCCTGCATGCGGCCCTGGCCCAGACCAGGGTGGGCGGGGTGGTGCTCGACGAACAGGACG
>DATIPV010000054.1:0-1708 GCA_035471525.1 Robiginitalea sp. | reverse complement strand
TCTTCAGCCGGCAAAAAATCCCGGTATCTACGATCCGAACGAACCCCGCGAGGGCTCGGAGGTACCGGAGATGCTTTTCCTCTCGCCGGCGGAGCTTCTTGGAAGGCTGAATGATCTCCACTCGGGTTCCCGGGTGACGCTGAACTTGAGCGAACTCAGCGCTGCGGACGTTCTGGAGCTCATCTACGACTGCCAGGGGCGGATCACTCACCTGGAAATCTTCAACCTCAAGGACTACGCCGCCGGCAAGACGCTCCACAACGCCGAGATCAACAAGCTGCAGCTGGCGATAAACCATGGCAACGTGATCAATCTAAAACGGGTCATTCAGAGGATCATCCGGAAGATGGGTGCCGCCGACCCTTATGCCCCCGATGTGGAAGAAAGAAGAGAAAAGCTTACCACCATATTGCACAACATACCGGCCTTGCAGCACTCTTATAAGAACTCCCCCCTGAAGTCTCGTATCGGCAGCGATTCCACCGGCCGTTCACGTCACCGCTATGGAATGGGCCTGGTCATGACGGACACACTGCCCCGCAGGTCGCAAAGAAGGCTCAAACGCGAGCAGACCTCGCGCCAGAAACTCCCCGTACGAATTACGGCCCACCTGCGCGTGACCTACGTCCCCAGCGACACCAAGAATATTCTAGCGAACCTGCTATGCAGTTTGGCGCGCCCTTTCCCAGAGCTAAGTCTTGGGTACGAACGCCGCAAGGATTGGGTGGTCCAGGCCTATTCCACCCACATGGGGCCTAACGGCAACGTGGCCACGCTGGGGGGTGTTCAGGTGGGGTACGACAATGGGTTGTCGCTTCAGGATCCGGGAATCGGGACCAGGCGGCGGAGGATTCCCTTGACGTATCTCAACAACGTCTTGAAAAACGGCCTCAAGATATTGGGCGGCTTCATCCCCGCGTTCGCCACCTTCGCCCTGACCAAGGACTGGTGGTTCCTGGCCTATTTCGGGGCGTTCATCTGGTTTGGAATCACGGGGTTGCGGAACATTATCCAGTCCGTTCTCGGAGGTGGCGGAATCAGGCGCTCTCCGCTTTTGAGGTGGAGTGATTATGTGCGCTGGAACAGGCTGGCAGAATCGCTCCTTTTCACGGGTTTTTCCGTTCCCTTACTCGATTTCCTTGTCAAGACCCTTATCCTGGACCGGATGTTCGGGATTACCACCGGGACCAGCCCGGTTGGTCTGTATACCTTCATGTCCCTGGCCAACGGGATTTACATTTCGAGCCACAATATCTTTAGGGGGCTGTCCAGGGAGGCGATTTTCGGGAATTTCTTCCGCAGCATCTTGTCGATTCCGCTGGCCGTCCTGTTCAACTCCGCCATCGGCGGCATCATCGGGGCAGCTGGCGTGGCCGGTGTTGACACCGTTCTTCAGAAGTGGGCGGCCGTGATTTCCAAGCTCGCTTCTGACTGCGTGGCCGGGGTCATAGAGGGTCTGGCCGACCGATTCAACAATATCCGCATGCGCTCCATGGACTACGCGGACAAGATCGCGCAGGTCTTCGACACCTATGCCCGCCTGGAGACGCTTTTCCCGGAATCGGACGTGCTTGAGATGCTCGAGTCCCCGAACAAATTCATACAGGCCATAACTGAAAAGAAGCCGGATCTGGGCAAGATCATCATTATCAACGCCCTCGACCTCCTTTATATCTGGATGTACCAGCCCCGGGCCGGCAGTACGCTG
>DATIPV010000053.1:0-8305 GCA_035471525.1 Robiginitalea sp. | reverse complement strand
CGGATGGAGGCCACAATTTTATCCCAGAGCGTACAAAAATGCCGGGGCTCGCAAAACGGCAGGGCAAAACTGGCGTTCACCAGGTCGCAATCGGGGAACACCATGTCGCAGAATGATATTTCCTGGGTAGTCAAAAGGGGTTTGAGTGGCTCGGGAACCCTCGGCCACAGAAAGGAAAACGCCTCTGGGTGGTTGTCGGTGGCCAGTACCCGCCAACCTCTGCCCAGCAGTTCCAGCGTATCGCGCCCCTCCCCGGCGGCCAGATCGACCGCAAAGCCATTTTTGAAGCCTTCTGCCTCAAAGGAATCCAGGGCGGCAAGCAGCGTATCGCGGGCGCCTTTGCCGAGCACGGCATTGAAATACCCGGGCCAGTCTTCGACCTCGGAGAAGTCTTTGGCCGCCATGGGCGGCACCCCGGGGGTAGGTAATTTATCTTTTTCGCGCATGCTTTATCATTCTTTCCATGTTATCTGTACCGCAACGACCCGGCTTTGATCGGTTTCATGGCCTGGCGCGAACCATTGCAGGTAGGCGCGATACCCGGAAACCATGAGGATTTTTAGCAAAAGGCGAGAACAGGCAATTGCGTATGGCTAATGCTGTGCACCGTTAGTATCAAACCACAATACGGCGTATGAAAGCTGCGGCAGTTGCTTTCTGTATGTTGCCATTTTCATTGATTTTATTAGGAAAAACACCCTTCATACCCTTAAATATACTATATATCCCACTCGTCCTTATAGGATTAACGGGATAAAGTTCTGCATTTTGAAGAATGGGGTTTCTCACCCCGCCCCGGGCGGGGTTCGAAATGACAATTGAGTTGAAACGCATAGTAAACACCCCCGCGCTTAGCGGCACGCATCCCACACCGGATCACCCGGCGGGTCGGCCACAATGTGCACGGGCTCTTTCCGCACCGGATGGATAAATTCCAGGCTGCGGGCGTGCAGGTGGATGCCCCCGTCGGGGTTGCTGCGCGGGGCCCCGTATTTGAGGTCCCCTTTGATGGTGCAGCCGATGGCGGCCAGCTGTGCCCGGATCTGGTGGTGGCGGCCGGTTTCCAGCTCGATTTCCAAGAGGTAATAATGGTCGAGCTTTTTCAGCAGTCTATAACGGAGGGCGGCCTTTTTGCGCCCGGGGGCGTCGGCCGGATGGGCGTACGATTTGTTCTGCTTCGGGTTGCGCTGCATGTAGTGCACCAGCCGGCCTTCGGGTTGGGCAGGGGGCTCGTTCACCACGGCCCAGTAGGTCTTGCGGGTATCGCGCGAGGCGAAAAGGGCGTTCATGCGCTCCAGCGCCTTGGACGTGCGCGCGAAAACAATGATGCCCGTGGTGGGCCGGTCGAGCCGGTGCACCAACCCCAGGAATACTTCCCCCGGTTTCCCGAATTTCACCTTCACGTATTGCTTGACGATCTCGGTGAGGGGCGTGTCGCCCGTCCGGTCGCCCTGCACGATATCGCCGGCCCTTTTGTTTACCGCGACCAGGTGGTTGTCTTCGTACAGCACCTGCAGGTTTTCGGGCGTACTGCGGGGCGGGGTGCTCATGCTTCCGTCTTTTTGCGGTTCCGCGAATAGGCCAGCGCGACCAGGCAGAGCCCGAGGCTAACCGATACGTCTGCCAGGTTAAAGATGCCCGTATGCAGGGGCCCGGCCCGAAGCTGGAAAAAGTCGGTTACCGACCCGATCAGCAAGCGGTCCCAGAGGTTGCCCAGCCCGCCGCCGATAATGCAGCATAGCCCGGCAAGCATGCCCGTGTTCCAGTCTGACCGGTAAAACATCCGGTAGCCCAGGAAGAGCAGCAGGGCAACCGGGAAGCCGTTTAGCAGGATGCGTTTGGCCCAGGGGCTCCAATCGCGGCCCATGCCCAGGAAGGCGCCCGTATTCTCCACGCGGGTCAGGATAAAGGCTTCTCCCGCCAGTTCGGTATACGATCCGGGCTGCACCTGCCTGCGGAGGTAGTCCTTGCTCCACTGGTCGCAGGCTACGTTCAGGGCTATGAGCGCCAACATCAGGAGTTTTTTGGTCAGGCCGTCAGGCATGGCAGGTCGGGGAGGGGGGGATTAGTACTGTTCCTCTGCGGTCGGGAAATCCCTCGACTTTACATCTGAGACGTATTGCCCGATCGCCTGGCTCATATCCTCGTATAGGTTCATGTACCGCCTGAGAAAGCGCGGGCTGAATTCGTGGGTCATCCCGAGCATGTCGTGGATCACCAGCACTTGTCCGTCGGCGTGCATCCCGGCCCCGATGCCAATGGTGGGGATGGCGAGCTTCTCCGAAACTTTTTTGGTGAGGGCGGCAGGTATCTTTTCGAGCACCACCGCAAAACACCCCAGCTTTTCCAGCAGGCGGGCGTCGTCCAGGAGCTTTTTGGCCTCTTCCTCCTCGCGGGCCCGAACCGTGTAGGTGCCGAATTTGTAGATGCTCTGGGGAGTGAGGCCCAGGTGGCCCATAACGGGGATGCCGGCGTTCAGAATGCGTTTGACCGAATCCTTAATTTCTTCGCCCCCTTCCATCTTCACGGCATGGGCCCCGCTTTCCTTCATGATGCGGATAGCCGATCGCAGGGCTTCCTTGGGGTCGCTCTGATAGCAGCCAAAGGGAATGTCGACCACCACCAGGGCCCGTTTCACGGCCCTGATCACAGAGCTGGCGTGGTAGATCATCTGATCGAGGGTAATGGGAAGGGTGGTCTCGTGGCCGGCCATGGTATTGCTGGCCGAATCGCCCACCAGGATCACATCCACGTTGGCGGCATCGACGATCTTGGCCATGGAGTAGTCGTAAGCGGTGAGCATGGAGATCTTTTCTCCGAGCTGCTTCATCTCGATAAGCGACTTTACCGTTACGCGCTTGTACTCTTTTTTGGATTCAGACATACCAGACGATTTAAGGCCTCTAAAGTACGGAATTTTGGCGTGCCTCCCCGGGGAGGCACACATGGGCAGTTTTGTGTACTTTTAAGGCCTGTCAAATACATTGCCATGAAAATACCAGTTATGATGCTTGCGGGACTGCTGGCCTTTACAGCTGCCGCCCAATCTGCCGAAGAAATAGCGGTGCGCCAGACGATCGACCGTTTTTTTGAGGGGTACCATGCCCGCGACACCGCCCTTATGGGGACTGTTCTGGGAGCGTCTGCGCTGTTGCAGACCGTGGGCCGCAGCCCGGAAGACCAGCCCGTCTTGCGGTCTGAAGTTATGGACGATTTTATCGCTTCCATCGCCTCCATCCCCGATACGGTGCAGATTCAGGAAAAACTCCTGGAGTATCGCATCCAGATCGACGGCGACATGGCCCATGCCTGGACCCCGTACGAGTTCTTCCTGCGGGGGGCGTTCCACCACTGCGGGGTGAATTCGTTCCAGCTCTTCCACGACGGGGAAGCCTGGAAAATCATTTACATCATCGATACGCGGCGCCGGGAAGGCTGCAGGGAGTAGGGCCGGGACTTTTGCCTAGCAATCGCTGAGGTTCACGCCCACGGCCAGGCCGCCTTCGGAGGTCTCCTTGTATTTGGCGTTCATGTCCTTGGCGGTTTCCCACATGGTTTGCACCACCTTGTCGAACGGTACCTTGGCTGAGGCCGGGTCTGCCCCCAGGGCCAGCTCGGCGGCATTGATGGCCTTGATGGCTCCCATGGAATTGCGTTCGATGCAGGGGATCTGCACCAGGCCGCCAATCGGGTCGCAGGTGAGCCCCAGATGGTGTTCCATGGCTATTTCCGCCGCCATAAGCACCTGCGGAGGGCTGCCCCCCAGCAGCTCGGTCAGGGCACCTGCCGCCATGGCGGAGGAAACCCCGATCTCGGCCTGGCAGCCGCCCATGGCCGCGGAAATGGTGGCGCCTTTTTTGAAGAGGCTGCCTATCTCGCCGGCCACCAGCAGGAATTTCTTGATCTGCTCAAACCCCGCATCGTGGTTCTCGATCACCAGGTAATACATCAATACCGCGGGAACCACCCCCGCGCTCCCGTTGGTAGGCGCCGTAACGATTCTGCCCAAACTGGCATTCACCTCGTTTACGCTCAGGGCAAAACAACTCACCCATTTCAGGATCTGACGGAATTGCACCCGGGTATGGCGGATGGAAGCGGGCCAGTCTTCGGGCCCGGAATACACAGCCTCCCCCTTTAAGTTTTGGTACATTTCAGGGGCCCGGCGCTTGACGTTCAGGCCACCCGGCAGCTCCCCGGGGGTATGGCAGCCCTCGAATACCGATTCCAGCATGGTGCCCCAGATGCGCCTGAGCCCCCGGTCGATTTCGGCATCGCTCCGGAGCGACCGCTCGTTTTCCAAAACGATTTCGGAAACGCTCTTCCCGCTTTGCTGGCAGTACGCCAGCAATTCGGCCCCGGTCTGGATGGGGTAGGGGAAGTGACTGAAGGCCAATGCCTTTTTCCGGGCGCGTTCCCGGTCTTTCTGCACCACAAAGCCCCCTCCGATGGAATAATAAGTCTCGGAGCGCTGCCGGCCATCGTCAAAATGGGCCTCGAAGGTAAGCGCATTGGCGTGGAAGGGTAGGAATTTTTTCAGGAAGACCAGGTCTTTTGCCGGGTCGAAAGCAATGGGCTGCGTTCCGCCCAGCAGCAGCTCGTTGCGGGTGCGGATGGCTGCAAGGGTTTCCGGTACCTGCCGGATGGGGACGGTTTCCGGGTCGGCCCCGGTTAACCCCATAACGATGGCTATATCGGTGGCATGGCCCCGGCCTGTTAGGGAGAGGGACCCGTAGACCAGCACCCGAAGGCGTGTTACGCGGTCTGACATGCCCGATTTGGAAAGCTCAGCCAGGAACCGCCCGGCGGCCCTCCAGGGTCCAAGGGTGTGGGAACTCGAGGGGCCAACCCCGATTTTGAGCATGTCGAAAACACTGATACTTTCCACGCGGGAGCCTTTGAGTGCGGCGGCTAAGGTACACCTAAGAAATCCCAAATCCCAAATTCCGATTTTTAAAATTGCAAATTCCGCCTCGCCGGTTGGCGGGATGCGATACCGCCCTGAGAGACAGGGTTCGATAGGAGCCGGCCGCCTGGGCCTGATGGTGCAACAATGACAGTATGTCAGTTTTTCAGCCGTGGCATGTTGTTTGACACCTGTAAACCGATTGATCGCGAAACACTAATTATAACATCAATAGAATGAGCAAGATTATCGGAATAGACTTAGGCACCACCAACTCCTGCGTCTCCGTTATGGAGGGCAACGAGCCGGTAGTGATACCCAACGCCGAAGGAAAACGCACCACCCCTTCCGTGATCGCTTTCGTGGAAGGCGGCGAAATCAAGGTGGGTGACCCGGCCAAGCGGCAGGCAGTGACCAACCCCACAAAAACGATATACTCCATCAAGCGGTTCATGGGCAACAAATACTCCGAATCGCTCAAAGAAGCTCAGCGCGTGCCCTATACGGTGGTGAAGGGCGAAAACAACACCCCCCGCGTCGATATAGACGGCCGGCTGTACACCCCTCAGGAACTCTCTGCCATGATCCTTCAGAAAATGAAGAAGACGGCCGAAGACTACCTGGGGCAGCCTGTGAGCCGGGCCGTTATCACCGTACCGGCGTATTTCAACGACTCCCAGCGCCAGGCTACCAAGGAAGCCGGCGAAATTGCCGGCCTGAAGGTGGAGCGCATCATCAATGAGCCCACCGCGGCTTCCCTGGCCTACGGTTTGGATAAAAAACACAAAGACCAGAAGATTGTGGTTTTCGACTTCGGCGGAGGTACGCACGACGTATCCATCCTCGAATTGGGGGATGGCGTGTTTGAAGTGCTTTCCACCGACGGGGATACCCACCTGGGCGGGGACGATGTCGACCAGAAGATCATCGACTGGCTGGCCGACGAATTCAAGAAAGAGGAAGCGATGGACCTGCGCGGGGACGCCATGGCCCTGCAGCGCCTGCGCGACGCCGCCGAGAAGGCGAAAATCGAGCTTTCCTCGTCCACCCAGACCGAGATCAACCTGCCCTATATCACCGCAACGGCCTCCGGTCCGAAGCACCTGGTGCGCAGCCTGAGCCGTGCGAAATTCGAGCAGCTTATCGAAGACCTCGTCAAACGCACCATTGAACCCTGCGCATCGGCCCTGAAAACAGCAGGCCTCTCCAAAAGCGACATCGACGAAATTATCCTGGTGGGAGGTTCTACCCGGATCCCTGCCGTGCAGGAAGCCGTCGAGAAATTCTTTGGCAAGAAACCTTCCAAAGGGGTCAACCCCGACGAGGTGGTTGCCATCGGCGCCGCCATCCAGGGCGGGGTCCTTACGGGCGATGTAAAGGACGTGCTGCTGCTCGACGTAACCCCCCTCTCCCTCGGTATCGAGACCATGGGCGGGGTGCTTACCCGGCTTATCGAGTCGAACACCACCATCCCCACCAAGAAATCGCAGATCTTCTCGACTGCGGCAGACAACCAGCCTTCGGTGGAGATCCACGTGCTGCAGGGCGAGCGCCCCATGGCTGCCGACAACAAGACCATCGGCCGCTTCCACCTCGACGGCATTCCGCCGGCACCCCGGGGTACTCCTCAGATCGAGGTAACCTTCGATATCGATGCCAACGGCATCATCAAGGTGTCGGCCACCGACAAGGCGACCAATAAGACACAGGATATCCGCATCGAGGCTTCCTCCGGACTCACCGAAGAGGAAATCAGGCGGATGAAGGCCGAAGCTGAGGCAAACGCCGAAGCCGATAAAAAAGCGAAGGAACACGCCGAAAAGCTGAACGAGGCAGACAGCATGATCTTCCAGACCGAGAAACAGCTGAAGGAATTCGGCGACAAGCTCTCGGCCGACAAGAAGCAGCAGATCGAAGCGGCCCTCGAAGGTTTGAAAAAGGCCTATGAGGGGAAACAGATCGAGGTGATACAGCCGGCGCTCGACACGATCAACGAGGCCTGGAAAGCCGCATCTGAAGAAATGTACAAAGCCCAGGCCGAGTCGCAGCAGGCAGCGGGCGCCGACGGGCAGGAAACGGCCTCCGGCGCGGGCGCCAAGGAAGGCGACAACGTCGAAGACGTAGATTTCGAGGAAGTGAAATAACAAATGCGCCCATCAGGCGTTACGAAGTAAAGGGCGGATTCATCCGCCCTTTATTTATTTGAAACGGGAATTGTTTCCGGTTCTCGGGGGGAACCTGTAATTTTACGGTATGAAACCACATTACTCCCGGTTTGTCTGCCTGCTGGCCGCCCTGCTGGCCGCCCTGCCTTCGGATGCCCAGGAGCCAGAAACATTTACCCTGAACGACTTTCAGCTGCGCGGGCCCGTAAAGACCTGTGTGGTAAAGGCAAACTACGGGGAAGAGCGCTTTGAATTCGACCGGGAGGGAAAGCTGGTCAAGTCGACTACCCGTTACAGCGACTCGGATTACGACATCACCCACTACCTATTTGAAGGCCCCTGGCTGAAGGAGCGGCGCGACGAGGTGTACCGCAACAAGGACTTTGACCTGCAGACTTCCATCGCTCATTTCTACGAACGGGATACGACCGGCAACCTGCTGCTCGAAAAAATAGTGAGCTACGACCGCAACGTTCAGGAACAGCGGGCCCTGGAATACGACCCGGAGGGACGGCTGCAGCGCGTGGTGCGATCAGACCTGGAAGGGGTCGATGAGACCCGGGTCGAGTACGAAAGCTATAAGGAAGAGGAAACAGTAACCTACCTGCTGAACGGCGTAGTGCAGAAATCGGTTCGCACCTCGCATCAGGCCCGGGGCAAGGAGCTCCTGACCGTGGAACTCACCAAGGAATTCCTCGAGGGCGAACCCCAGCGGGCCTACGAACAAACCCGCGAACCCGGAGGCAGGCTGATCGGGCAAACCGAGTTCGCTTACGAGGCCGAAAAGAATTCCTTCAAACCGGTCAGTTACACCCTCTATACGTATAACGAAGACGGCCTGCTGATGGAAGTGTCCACCCGCAGGGGCGAGGGCTCGGCCCAGCCGCAAACCCGGAAATATGTGTACCAGATGGACGGCTCCGAACCCGGCAACTGGATTCGCCAGGTGGTCACTCCCGACAACGCCATTGTGGTTCGACAGATCGCCTATTACAAACCGGAGCTTCCAAAGAAGGCTGCAGACAGCATCCGCAATTAATTGGGGTTGGCGTACTCTTCGCGAAGGAGCCCGTAGACGCAGGTATCCCGCTTGTAGGAATCAGACAGGTAAACATCCTTTCGGAGCGTTCCCTCCAGCACGGCGCCCAGTTTCTCGACAGCTCTGCGCGACCGCATATTTCGCTCATCGATCCGGAAAACCACTTTCTCAAAACCCAGGGGCCCGAAGGCCTCC
>DATIPV010000052.1:0-1514 GCA_035471525.1 Robiginitalea sp. | reverse complement strand
TGCCGAGCTGAGCCTGTACGGTCGGTATGTAAATGGCCCAGGTGCCGAACCATAAATTCAGGCTGGCAAAAACCCAGGCGGGTGCAAAATACCTCGGATTCGAAAGGATCAGAAGGAGCGACTTCATGCGTTCACAGTCTCAAAAGCGGGAAAGATAGGACAGTTTCGGGAAATTCTACGATCCTTTTCCGGCTTGAACCCCCGCCCTGAGCACCTGTCCGAACCGGTACATGTCGCCGTAGGAACAGTAAAACGGCGCCGGGGCCAGGCGGATTACATTGGGTTCGCGCCAATCGGTGACCACCCCGTTTTCCATGAGGTAATCGAAAAGGGGACGCCCCTCCCCATGCAGGAAGACCGAGATCTGGCAACCCCGGTCGGCCGGGGTAATGACTTCGAAATGCCTGCCGGATTCCCGGGCCACCTGCTGCAGGATATACTCCAGATACCCGGTTAGCCGGGCGCTTTTGGCAAGCAGGGCCGCCATGCCCACTTCCTCAAAAAGCTCCAGGGAGGCCATGTACGGGGCAAGGGCCAGTACCGGCGGATTGCTGAGCTGCCAGGCATCGGCCGTGGCTACCGGGTCGAACTCGGGCCGCATCAGAAAGCGCGTCTCCTTGCGTGTGCCCCACCAGCCCTCGAAGCGGGGGATGTTGGCATCGCCCAGATGGCGCTCGTGGATAAAGACCCCCGAAGCATTACCCGGACCGCTGTTCATGTATTTATAACTGCACCAGGCGGCAAAATCGACACCCCAGTCGTGCAGGGCCAGGTGCACGTTGCCGGCGGCGTGTGCCAGATCCCAGCCCACCAGGGCCCCAGCCCGCTGAGCGGCCCGGGTTATGGTTTGCATGTCGAGCACCTGCCCGTTGTAGTAATTGACCCCACCCAGAAGCACCAGGGCCAGTTCCCCGGCATGCGCCTCGATGGCCGACAGGAAATCGTCGGTCTGCCAGGCGTGTTTCCCGGGTTGTTTCGGCACCTCTATCAGGGCCTCTGCCGGATCAAAACCGTGGTAGCGCAACTGGCTCTGCAACATGTACTGGTCCGAAGGGAACGCCTTTTCTTCACAGAGGATCTTAAACCGCCCCGCCTCGGGCCTGTAGAACGAAACCATCAGCAGGTGAAGGTTTACGGTTAGGGTATTCATAACGGTAACCTCTTCGGGCAGTGCCCCGACCACCCGGGCCAGGGGCGGGATGAGCCGCTCGTGATAGGTCCACCAGGGATGGCGGGCCTTAAAATGGCCTTCCACGGCCAGCTCCTTCCAGTCGTCCAGTATTTCTGAGACGAACCGGGCTGCCGATTTGGGTTGCAGCCCCAGGGAATTCCCGGTAAAGTAAATCACGTTTTTCCCCTTGTGCTGCGGGAAGTGGAAAGCCTTGCGGTAGGAAGCCAGCGGATCGTCGCGGTCCAGTGCTGCGGCAAAGGCTTCGGTGTTCTTGAATTCCATGGGCGCATGCGAGTTTGCCCAAAAATACGATGAAGATCCGGAAATCTATGGCGTAGAATTG
>DATIPV010000051.1:0-3307 GCA_035471525.1 Robiginitalea sp. | reverse complement strand
GTTGTACGAATACACCAATGCCATCCGCCACTCGTACTGGATCCATACCGAATTCAACTTCACCAGCGACGTGCAGGATTTCAAGACGCGCCTCAACCAGGTGGAGCGCAGCGCCATCAAGAACACCATGCTGGCCATCTCCCAGATCGAGGTGGCGGTTAAGACCTTCTGGGGCGATATCTACCACCGCATGCCCAAACCCGAGATCGGGGCGGTGGGAGCCACCTTTGCCGAAAGTGAGGTGCGCCATCACGATGCCTATTCGCACCTGCTCGAGATACTCGGGCTGAACGAGGAATTCAAGAATCTCAAAAAGAAGCCCGTTATCATGAAACGGGTGCATTACCTGGAAACCGCCCTGAAAAACGCAAAAAGCGAAGACGACCGGGAATTTGCCGAATCCATGCTGCTCTTCTCCCTGTTTATCGAGCACGTTTCGCTTTTCTCCCAGTTTTTGATCATCATGGCGTTCAACAAGCACAAAAACCTGCTCAAGGGTATCTCCAACGCCGTGGAGGCCACCTCCAAGGAAGAGCAGATCCACGGCGATTTCGGCATCGATGTGATCAAGATCATCAAAGAGGAAAACCCCGACTGGTTCGATTCGGAATACAACGCCAAAATCCAGGAAATCTGCCAGCTGGCTTACGAATCGGAGAGCGAAGTGGTAGACTGGATCTTCGAGGACGGCGAGCTCGATTTCCTGCCCAAACGGGTCATCAACGAGTTCATCAAGGACCGCTTCAACCGGTCGCTGGAGAGCCTGGGCGTCGAAAAGATCTTCGAGGTAGACCCGGCAGCCCTTGCGGAAACCGAATGGTTCGACGACGAGATTATCGGCACCAAGCACGGCGATTTCTTTGTGAAGAGATCTATCAATTACAGCAAACGCACTCAAAGTATAACCAGCGAAGACCTATTTTAAACCATGCACGAGAACACACCAGCCCAGCAGCAGAAAGCGACCAAGTCCGGCGAAGTAGACCAGTTAATCCAGGCCCGCAAGGGGGTCCTGAAGGAGACCAGTCTCCCAGATTCGGAACCCTCCTTTGAATGGCTTACCGAGAACAGCCGGAAATTCCTCGCTTCCGGATACCTGGCAGACGGGGTGACCGCCGAAGAGCGCATCCGCGAAATCGCCAACCGGGCAGAGGACCTTCTGGGGATCCCGGGCTATTCCGACAAGTTCTACCGGTACATGGGAGAGGGCTATTTCTCCCTGGCTTCGCCCGTATGGTCTAATTTCGGGAAACAGCGGGGCCTGCCCATCAGCTGTTTCGGTTCGCACATCGACGACGACATGGGCAACATCCTCTTCACCCAGTCTGAAGTTGGCATGATGTCCAAGCTGGGCGGGGGCACCTCGGGGTTTTTCGGGAAGATACGTCACCGCGGCGCCCCGGTCAAGAACAACGGCCACGCTTCCGGTGCCGTGCACATCATGCAGCTCTTCGACCGCATGGTGGACGTGGTGAGCCAGGGCTCGGTGCGGCGGGGCCGGTTTTCGCCCTACCTCCCCGTGGAGCATAAAGACATACACGAATTTCTCGAAATCGGCACCGAGGGCAACACCATACAGCAGCTCACCCACGGAGTAACGGTAACCGACAGGTGGATGGAGGATATGATAGGGGGCGACAAAGACAAGCGGGCCATCTGGGCCAAAGTGCTGCAGCGCCGCGGGGAAATGGGTTATCCGTACATCTTTTTCCGCGACCACGCCAATAACGGGGCGCCGCAGGTGTACCGCGACAAGCAGCTGCAGATCCACGCCAGCAACCTCTGCACCGAGATCATGCTGCCCTCGAACGACGAGTGGTCGTTCGTCTGTGTGCTGTCTTCTGTGAACCTGCTCTACTACGACAAGTGGAAGAACACCGATGCGGTGGAAACCATGGTCTACTTCCTGGATGCCGTCCTGGCCGAATTCATCCAGAAGCTGGAGTCGTTCCGCGATTCGGATGACCGGGAAGACCGGCAAACCTTCCTGTTCATGGAGCGGGCCTACAATTTTGCCAAGGCCAACCGGGCCCTGGGTCTCGGGGTATTGGGCTGGCACTCCCTGCTGCAGTCCAAGATGCTCCCCTTCGACAGCCAGGAGGCCTACGACCTGAACAGCGAGATATTCCGCACCATCAAGGAGCGCTCCTACAAAGCCTCCGAAGAACTGGCGGAACGCTTCGGGGAGCCCGAGGTGCTCAAGGGGTACGGCCGGCGGAATACCACCCTGAACGCCATTGCCCCCACCACGTCTTCTGCCTTTATCCTGGGGCAGGTTTCCCAGGGGATCGAGCCGATCTGGTCTAACGTTTACGTGAAAGACATCGCCAAGATCAAGACCACCATCAAGAACCCCTACCTGGAGCAATTGCTGGAGGAGAAAGGGCAGAACACCCCGGAGGTATGGCTGAGCATCCGCGACCAGGACGGTTCGGTTCAGCACCTCGATTTCCTGACCGAGCACGAAAAGGACGTCTTCCGCACCTACTCGGAAATCGACCAGCTGGCCATTATCTACCAGGCGGCCAACCGCCAGAACCACATCGATCAGGGTCAGTCCATCAACATTTTGGTTCATCCCGATATGCCGGTCAAGGAGATCAACAAGATCCATGTTACGGCCTGGAAATTGGGGCTGAAGTCGCTGTATTACCAGCACAGCATGAACGCCGCGCAAAAGTTCCGCCAGAAGAAGGAGTGCATCAGCTGCGAAGCCTGATCTGGGAACTGCTATGGGAAGAAGGCCGGGCCGTCAGGTCCGGCTTTTTTCATTTGGGGTACCCGTGTCGGGGAAAATCGATATTCCCGCAGCGTGCAATAACCGGTCAGATAAGCCCCAGCAAAGCCATGCCAAGGAGGTATTGCAGGCAGGCGCCGATCATGAGGTACTTGATAAAGCGGTTGGTGCTGTCGAACAGGCGAATCATTTCTTCGTTTTCAGTCGGACGGGTGCAGAGGGGGGAGTGGCTGCGTTCCATTAGGCTGTGCTTTTCGATTTGGTACGTATAAAACAACCCGCGTACGAAAATTCCTGAAAGCTCCCCGTTTTTTTTCAGGCAGCCAGGGAAACAGGGCTTCGGGCCCAGGTGGGATTCAGCAAAGGAAGCAGGCCGGTACGCGTGCGGGATCAGGCGTTCAGGGTGCCGATCAGGTAGGCCAGCAGCACGCTTACTGCCAGGCCGATGTTCACTTTGGTCAGGTCTCCTACCACCAGTCTGTAGGAAGCCTTGAGCTCCTTTTTGTTCAGGCGGTATTTCAGGGCCAGTTCCCGGCCCGCCAGGATGCCGATAAAGGCCCAGGTAGTGCT
>DATIPV010000050.1:0-4476 GCA_035471525.1 Robiginitalea sp. | reverse complement strand
AACCTGGGTTACGGTGGGCGGTATGGCTACGGCTACGGCAAACCCGCCAAGAAATGGTGGAAATTCGCTTCCTGAAACGTACGATTATCCGGGTAATCAAAAGAAGGAATCCTTCGGGGCAACTTTGAAAGCTACCAGCCTCCTTCAGAACATGGCAGCTATCGTATTGCGAATAACCGGCTCAATGAGCCGCAGCTGACTTTCCCGCATGCTAATCGACTTCAAGGCCTCCAGGTGACGCACGTTGTGCGCATCCGAAGCCACCAGATCCACCAGGCCGTCTTCCAGCAGGCGGTATGCAGTCTTTTGTACCCCGTGCCCGTAATAGGACCCCAGGCTTAGCAGGTTGAGCTGCAGCAGCACCCCTTTTTCGGCATACCTTCTGTATTGACCATAGCGTTCATGTAAAAACCCATACCGCTCCGGATGTGCCAGGATAGGGGACAGGCCTTTTTGGGCAATTTGCAGGATGGCCTCCTCGAAGTTCAGGGGCGGCTGCAGGTACGACATTTCCACCAGCAGGTATTTCTGGCGCAGCGGCATAAAGGCGCCTTTTTCCAGCCTGTCTTCGAAGGAGTCGTCTATCATGTGCTCGGCTGCCGGTTCAATGGCCACATGGGTGAGCTGGTGGTCCATCAGGTGGTCCATCAACAGGTCGTGGGCGCCCCGGATGCTTTCGGGGGTATTCGGATACAGGGGCGGCAGGATGTGCGGGGTGGCCACAAACTGCGAAATGCCGAGCTCTCCGAACCCGCGGATCAGGGCCATGGATTCTTCCAGGTCCTGGGCCCCGTCGTCGATGCCCGGCAGGATGTGGTTGTGGATATCCACAAAGTTCCCGAGGTAATCTGCCAGGTATTTTTTCCTGGTGAAAAATTGAAACATGCCCTACCGTAGTTTCGTGTAAAAATACGGGTTTCTGGCAGGATCTCGCGATTTGGATCGAATTGCGGACCCACAAAATAAATCCCCGGACACCAAACTGAATCGGCATCCGGGGATTCCGGGAATGAAGCCCCCGATTTTAAGGGTGGCCTATAACGCCTTCAGGATAGCCTGTGCGGCAGCTACCCGGGCAATTGGCACCCGGTACGGGGAACAACTTACGTAATTCATTCCGACGTGGTGGCAGAATTCGACCGAACTGGGTTCGCCTCCGTGCTCTCCGCAGATGCCCACTTTGAGCTTCGGATTTACGCTGCGTCCCTTGCTGGTGCCCATTTCGACCAATTGGCCCACGCCTTCCTGGTCGAGCACTTCGAACGGGTCGGCCTTCAGGATTCCTTTCTCGATGTAGATCGGCAGGAATTTATTGGCGTCATCACGCGAATAACCGAAGGTCATCTGCGTAAGGTCGTTGGTGCCAAAGGAGAAGAAATCGGCGTGTGCTGCGATGGCATCGGCCACCAGGGTGGCACGCGGGGTTTCGATCATGGTCCCGATCAGGTATTCGATCCGGTCTTTCCGCTTTTTGAAGACTTCTTCAGCGGTTTGCTGTATAACTTCCTTCTGCAAAATGAATTCCTCCACGGTTCCCACCAGGGGGATCATGATCTCAGGCTTCACCTCGATGCCTTCGGCTTTCACATTGAGGGCAGCCTCGATGATGGCCCGGGCCTGCATCTCGGTAATTTCCGGATAGGTGTTGCCCAGACGGCAGCCCCTGTGTCCCAGCATGGGGTTGAATTCCTCAAGCTCGGCCACCTTGCTTTTCACTGCGGCCAGGGAAATGTGCATGTCTTCGGCCAGCTCCTTCTGGGTTGCCAGCTGGTGGGGCACAAATTCGTGCAGGGGCGGGTCGAGCAGCCGAATGGTTACCGGGCACCCCTTCATGGCACGGAAGATGCCTTCAAAGTCTCCGCGCTGCATGGGAAGCAGCTGGCGCAGGGCCTGCCTGCGGCCTTTCGTGGTGTCCGACAGGATCATTTCCCGCATGGCCTTGATCCGGTCTACCTCGAAGAACATATGCTCGGTGCGGGTCAGGCCGATGCCCTGGGCTCCGAAGTTCCTGGCTACCAGCGCATCTTTGGGCGTATCGGCATTGGTTCGAACCGCCAGCTTGGCGTAGCGGTCAGACAGTTCCATAAGTTCCGCAAACTCCCCGGTAAGTTCGGGCTCTTTCGTGCCGACCTTGCCTTCCAGGATATTGCCCGTGGTACCGTTGATGGAGATCCAGTCCCCTTCGTGGTATTCGTGGTCGCCAACGGTAAGGATGCGGTTCTTGTAGCTTATTTTAAGCGCCCCGGCTCCGGAAACACAGCATTTCCCCATGCCCCGGGCCACCACTGCGGCGTGGGAGGTCATCCCGCCCCGGGCTGTTACGATACCCCGTGCCAGGTTCATGCCTTCCAAATCTTCCGGAGAGGTTTCGATACGGACCAGGATGGAATTCTTGTATTTGGACGCCTCGTCGGCAAAGAAAACGATCTGCCCGGTGGCGGCGCCGGGGGAAGCCGGCAGCCCCTGGGCGATTATTTCGGCATCCTTGATGGCTTCCGGATCAAAGACCGGGTGGAGCAATTCGTCCAGTTTAATGGGATCGATGCGCAATAGGGCCGTTTTTTCATCGATGAGGCCCTCGCGGAGCAGGTCCATGGCAATTTTTACCATGGCAGCCCCGGTACGCTTGCCATTGCGGGTTTGCAGGATCCACAGCTTTCCTTGCTGGATGGTAAATTCCATGTCCTGCATATCCTTGTAGTGGTTTTCAAGGGTGCGCTGGTACTCGAAAAGTTCCTTGTAAATGCCGGGCATCAACTCTTCCAGGGAGGGGTATTTTTCCAGGCGCTCCTCTTCGCTGATCTGAGCCAGTTCGGCCCAGCGCATCGAACCCAGTTTGGTGATTTGCTGAGGGGTGCGCACCCCGGCCACCACGTCTTCGCCCTGGGCGTCGATCAGGTATTCACCGTTAAACTTGTTCTCGCCGTTACCCGCGTCGCGTGTAAAACATACCCCGGTACCGGAGTCGTTGCCCATGTTTCCGAATACCATGGCCTGAACGTTTACGGCAGTACCCCAGTCTTCCGGGTACCCGTGCATTTTCCGGTAGTAAAGGGCCCGGTCGCCGTTCCAGCTCTCGAAGACGGCAACGATGGCTCCCCAGAGTTGTTCCCAGGGATCGGAGGGGAATTCTTTGCCCGTGCGTTTGCGGACGATATCCTTAAAGTCGTACACCAGGTCCTGCAGGTCCTGAACTGTGAATTGCGTATCGTGAACGATGTTGCGTTTGTCCTTCAGGTGTTCCATGATCTCTTCAAACGGATCCAGGTCTTCCTTGGTTTCGGGTTTCAGGCCCATTACCACGCTGCTGTACATCTGAATAAAGCGGCGGTAGGAGTCCCAGGCGAAGCGCTCGTTGCCGGTCATCTTGATAACTCCTTCAATAGACTCGTCGTTCAGGCCCAGGTTCAGGACGGTATCCATCATCCCCGGCATGGAAACCCGTGCCCCGGAACGCACCGAAAGCAACAGCGGGTTTTTGTTATCGCCGAAGACGGTATTCATGGTTTGCTCAATGCCGCTGATCGCATCCCGCACATCCGGTTCGATGCTTTCGATAACGGCTTTGCGCCCTAACTCGTTGTACTGGGTGCATACTTCCGTGGTGATGGTAAAGCCGGGAGGGACCGGTATGCCGATTCGGCTCATCTCGGCCAGGTTGGCGCCCTTTCCCCCCAGGAGGTTTTTCATTTCACGTCCTCCGTCGGCTTTTTTGTCGCCGAAAGTATACACGCTCTGTTTTTTTTCCGTAAGTGTTTTCATATCCCGATAATTAGTAATGTATTCAAAATTCGCAGTAAAGGTATTGGCTCTATTCTGCCGATTCCATGATATAAATCAGCTTCTTTTTGGAGAATTCCGGCGCAGGCTCAGCCGGGAGACTGCGGTGCGGCCATCGGGCTCCTGCAGCCCGGTAGAATAATGAGAATGCTCATATTCAGGGCATATCCGGCCTGTCTGGAAATGGGGGAATCGGGAGTTGTAATGTCTTATGCTTTCAAAAGAATGGCCAGCAATAAAAAGCCGAATAGCATAAGCAATAGAAAGGACTGCACCAACGCGACGGAATAGCCGACATGCTCGTGCTGAATTCTCAATTTCGCGTACTTGCGCATATGCTGTATGGTCGCCTGCAACAGACCCAGCAAGCCCAGACTTACCAGCAAAATACCCAGATTCCTTCCGTTAAAGGATTCAATCAGCGGGGACTTGCCAGATTCGATGCGCGAATAGAAAAAACGATAGGAAGCAAAGCCCAGAGCCGACAGCGTAAGGGTCTTTTTCATCCAGGAAAGTTGCAATTTCTCCAGCGCGGTGCGATACCTGTCGGCCTGCATGCTGTTTTTTTTCGAATTTTTCTGGGTCTGCTGCCTGTGCATGCCTTGATTGTTCAACCGTTGCGATATTTGGATCGTACCGCCCTAAGGCTTCCGGAACCATCCCTTATTACGGGCAATAATAAGGAATATCGTACGG
>DATIPV010000049.1:0-2836 GCA_035471525.1 Robiginitalea sp. | reverse complement strand
GATGAACTTCTCCTTGTCCAGGTGTGAACCGATGACACCGGGGGCCCCGCGTTTGGCTGGCTCGTCAAAGTAGCGGTGGTTGAGCATGTCGCCCTTTTTAAGGTCGTCCCTTTTCAACCCTTCACGGACGTTGAAGAGCCTTTCCATCATGTTGGCCCTCCTGGATGCCATCCAGAGCTCTTCCGGAGTCATCTCGAGGCCGGTGTTGTAATAGATGACTTTAGACCAGTCCTCATAATTTGGCAGGGTCGCCCCGAGGAACGTCGTGTGATATTTGCATATTCCAAGGGAATCCACGCCCATGAAACAGTTCTCCTGCCAGAAGACCGGCCAGGCCTTTCCTTCATAGGAGGTATGCTTCGAACTCAAGGGCCCATCATAGGGAACGGGGCTGCTGTAGATCCTCCTGAGAACCTCTTCCGGCAGATGGTAGAGATCGATGGCCGGGCGACTCCTTAGGTGGTCCGAGCCTCGTGAGGCCGTGGCGATGTTGAGGGCCAGGCCGGGCGTGGCCCGTTCATCGGACTGGAGGTTCTGCATCCCCTTGACCTGAATGAGGTAATCAAAGGACCCCTTGCCGATCTTCTCGGAGGCCTGAATGCCGCCTTCGGCCAGCAGATCACCCAGATAACCCTTCCTGAAGCAGATGCGGTCAATCATTTCAATGACGGCCTCATCGTTTCCGAACCGCAAATCCACACCATCGGTATCCTTATCGGTGAGAATGCCCTCCTCATAGAGTTCCATTGCCCAGGCGATGATGCTGCCGATCTCCAGGTTGTCCACACCGTATTGATTGGTCAGATGGTTGCCCACCAGGACCGTTGTGGCCCTCGGCGTATCCGTTTCACCGCCGAAGGCGGCCTGCGCCGTGTAGTCGGGCCCCTCATCATACCGGCCTGCATAGGGGCCTTCCGGGATCTTGTATTGGGCGCGGCAGTGGACCTGACAGCCGAAACAGCCGGTCATATGGTAAGGTCCCATGGTTTCTGTCGCAATTTCATCGATCCGTTCGGGTTCGATATCATCTGCATATTCACACTGGTTGTATTGGAAATTCCGACAGCGGATGCCTCCCCAGCTATTGGTGGCGCCCCAGATGAAGGGCGTCCCCAGGGTTCCCATGGTCTGGTTGACCTTGGCCCCCGTGATTTGTTCGATAAAACGCTTGTTGAATTCAAGCGCTTCGGCGGGACGGGCGATCTTGATATCCATGGTCCCTCTGGCAGCCACCGCCTTGAGGTTTTTCGAACCCATAACGGCCCCCATGCCTGATCTTCCTGCGGCATTTTTTATCCCCGTCATCACATTGGCATAACGGACAAGGTTCTCGCCTGCCGGCCCGCAGACCGCGGACTTTACCTCCTGGTCTGCAAGATCTTCCCGGATGGCCCATTGGGTGTCGGTCACGGACTTTCCCCACAGTTCCCGGGCGTCCCGGATCTCAATCTCTCCGTTATGTACATAGATATAAACCGGATGTTTGGCCCTGCCCTTGACCACCAGGTGATGAAAGCCTGCCCAGGCCAATTCAGGGGTAAAAAATCCGCCCATATTGGCACTGCCGAGCAGTCCGGTGAGTGGAGACTTGGCCATGACGTGGCACCTTGAAGTGGCTGAAGCCAGGGTTGCGCAGAGAAGCCCGCCGCTAATGATAAAGACATTATCCGGCCCCAGAGGGTCACAACCCTTTTTCGTGTGGTTGTAAAGCAGATAGGCATCCAGCCCCCTGCCGCCGATAAATTTTTTCCTTACGTCGAGGGGGATCGCCTTTGTTTCCATGTGGCCTGAGGTAAGATCAATGTATCCTATTTTTCGATTTAACGGCATTTCACTCTGTTCCTTTCTTTTTCAAGTACTCCTGAGCTATTTTTCTGTTGACATCCCATACGGGTCCCCGGATACGGGGAAATCCGGCCTTGACCCATGCGACTCTGAATTCCAGCCCGCATTCCGGGCATTTGATGGTCTTGTCCCCCGGTTCAGGCTGAAGTCTTCCCATGCAATTGGGATTATGGCATCTGAATTTGCCGTAGGTCCTGGTCTTGCGTAAGCTCTCGGCCGTTGATAACTTTTCATTTTCTTTTGCCATTGCAAGCCTCCTTAAGATTATTCTAAAATAAAATTAAAAATATAATTATATTTTATAAAAGCGGGTTGCGGAGATTCGACAAATTTTTCAGCATTTAATGGTTGTCCACTCGTTGTTTTCATCAATTAAGCGGCACTCATCCGACCAGTCGCACACGTTGCCGATTTTATCTGCTGTTTCAAAAATGGCGCATTTGATCATGCATTCATTGGTTTCCGGGTCGACTTCCAGGTTGGCCACATAGGTCGTTGTAAAATTCAACTTTTCAATTAACTGGTCCAAAATCATATTCACAATCGGGCAATTATATGGTTCTATACCGCCCTGGAGAAGTTTGACTTCTTTGGGCACATGGATACATTCCTGAATTTTCAAATAAAGCAGAATTTCCTGCCCCCCGATGGAATAGGAGGCCTCCTTGATCAAACCGGCAGCTGTGATCTCCCGAATACAGGACTCAATGATTTCGGCTGGTGATCCACCGGTTATATCTTTGGATTGAATAAAATCGACACCAATGAATTCCGTCTTCCATGCTGCGCAATCCGACAATTCGTGATAAAAAAGTTCCTCTGTTCTGGCCATCAAGTCGTTAAAATAGGCTGTTTTATCCATTTACCTTCGCTCCTTATTGCCGAATCTTTCCCAGTAGACAAGATCTTCAAGGGGATACTTGGGGCGCGGGTGTTTTCGCTGTTCTTTGGGCCACCCGATGGCGACATAACAAATAACTTTATATTCGTT
>DATIPV010000048.1:0-3903 GCA_035471525.1 Robiginitalea sp. | reverse complement strand
GCTTTTTCGCAACACCTGGTTCGCATTATCAAGCGATACCCTTGTCGTATTTGGTTGAGAAGTTGAGTTCTTTCTGGACCCGCGAACCGCTGCGGCGATACAGGCGTGCTACCTGATTTTCTTTTTTGGCAGCCGAAAGCTGGATGTCCTTAACCTGAACAACCTCCATCTGAATGGCGTCAACCTTGACCTGGGCAGGTGCTTTCTGAGCCTGGGCCAGGGTGGTGAAGAAGAGGGCGATGCTGAGGGTGATAAGGGCTTTCATGGCTTGCTTCCGTTACTGTAAATGTAACGGGGAGCAGGCCATCCTGCCGGGGGTCAAATCGCTGAAAACCCCTTATTTTTCGGTATCTGAAAAAATATCGGATTAAAAGTCTAAAAGCATCGGCAAACGGTTTCGATCCCGGATACCGCTAATCCGAAAAAGGTGCATTTAATCGGCGGGAATTCACGGTATATAGTTCAGGAACGGGAGCGGGTCGGGGCAATTCTTGCCGTAATATTCCAGCTCTTCAGTCGCACAAACCCCCGGATAGTCTCCCTGCCAGGCACCCAGATCGCGGATCAACTGAAAATGCAGGTGGGGTTCGTAGCCCCCGTTCTCGGCAGGCTGCCCCAGCTCGCCCAGGCGCTGCCCGGCTTCATACGGGCGACCGGGCCACAACTGGTCGAGGCTGGCCGCACTCAGGTGGCCGTACAGGCTGTAAAGGCGGGCCCCCTCAAAGACGTGCTCCAGGATAATGACCGAGCCGTAATCGCCCGGTATATCGCGTCGCGACCAGCTGTGTACCTTACCCCGAAACGGGCATAGGACGGCCGTACCGGCCGGGGCCCAGAAATCGGTGCCGAGGTGGATATCCCTGACCGGATGGCCGGCACCTTCGAAGTGGCCGAACACCCGGTAGATCGTGCGGGGTTCGAGGTAGCCCCCATAGGCCACGGATGCCCCGGATTCAGACAGGGTGCGTTCCAGGAAGCCCGGGTAGGAAGCGGCATCCTGCCCGCGAAGGTCGAGGGGCACAAAACGGGCGGGGCTGAACGGCATGGCGAGCAGCGGGCGTGGCAGGTATCTCCCGGGGGATGGCATGGTTCAAATATCGATAAAATCCGGTTCCGAAACAGGCCTCTGATGTAACTAGTGAAGGATTGCCCCCTGCTTGCGATCGCCATCCCGGGAGGCGCCCCGACCGGGCCGCTTCCTGCAGAATTAACACGCGGGATACGGGCAATCCGCTCTTCTCTTTGTACCTTACCCATTTAAAACACCCGTTATGATACCTTTCCGAAAATCCCTTTTCCTGGCAGGGCTCGCTTTGGCTTTCTCGTGCCAGTCCCATGCCAGGAAAGAAAATGCGGGGTCGCAGGGCGCTTCGCCTGAACCGGCCGCCCAAGTTTCCCAGGATCTTTCAGGATATGAAACGGCCTATTTCGCCAGCGGGTGCTTCTGGTGCGTAGAAGCGATTTTCGAAAGCGTCAGGGGGGTACGGGAAGTAGTATCGGGCTATGCCGGGGGTACCGAGGAGAACCCCACCTACCAGCAGGTAGGAATGGGGCAGACCGGGCATGCAGAGGCGGTGGAGGTCTATTACGATCCGGAACAGATCAGCTTTCCGGAACTGGTGGAGGTGTTTTTCGGCTCCCACGACCCGACCACGCTCAACCGGCAGGGGCCCGACCGGGGCGCCCAGTACCGGTCCATCGCCTTCTACAGGAACGAGCAGGAGCGCAAAATCATCAGCGATTACATCGAGGCGCTGGAAGAGAAGCAGGTGTACGATGCCCGCATCGTTACCCAGGTAGTGCCTCATACCCGCTTCTGGCCGGCCGAGGATTACCACCAGGACTACGAACGGAACCATCCGGAGAATCCGTATGTTCAGAACATCTCCGTTCCGAGGCTCAACCGCTTCAAGAAGAAATTTCCCGGGTACCTGAAGGAAAACGGGCATTGAGTCAATACCCGGCCTCCAGAGCCAGGAACCTTATACTAAGATAATACTTGATTCTTAGGGGATCGGATCCAGTCAGATCCCCGGAAAAGGGGCTGCGATCCGGTAAAAAAGGGAGGTAGGTTCCGGCCGCGCCCTGAAGGGAGAGGTTATTCCTGCAACTTGACGTCGCTGTACGAGGCGTTGATCACGATGGACCGCCCTGCGTCCTTTTTCTGCCGGTAGCCTTTGCGCAGGCCCGAAAGCTTCTGTGCCGGTTCCCACACGATGGAGGAAGGAGCGCTAAACTCCGAGGCCGTGTTGTTTACCGTAATCTGGTAAGCCCCTTCGGGCAGCTTGCACTGTAGGTCTCCGTTCTGAACCGAGATGTTCATAACCCGGAAATCGGGGGCCACCTGGTGTATGTGCAGCACACCCAGATTGTTCCTGATAGTGGCCTCCCGCATTAACCGGTCGATGGTCACCTCCGAGGAGGTAGCGGTGAGGTCCAGGCGGTGGACCTCATCCAGTTCTACCTTCTCTGAGAAATCGGCACTCAGGGTGCCGTCGTTCCAGGCCTTCACCGCAATGGGCGAATACCGCGCGCTGACCCGGGTGTTGTCGCCATCGATGGTGGAGGCAAGCAACCTTGCATACGACAAGGTTGCTTGCATGTTCCGGGCGTTTTCAGCCAGTTTAACTTCTCCGTGCCGCACGTCCAGCTTCAGGCGGGCGTTCTTGGGCATTTTGATCCGGATCGATTTCTTGATGGTAAAGTTCCTGTCTCCGCCTTCCCCACGCATAAAGAAGACCCGGGGTGCTGCTTCCCTCTGGCGGGCCTCTTCACGCGCCTGTTCGCGCACTTCGGCCAATTGGGCCCGCGCTTCCTCGCGATGGCGCATCGCTTCTTCCCGGTGTTTTTGCCGCTCTTCTATCTGCTTGGCGCGCTCCTCCATCTCCGCTTTGAGTTCGGCCTGCTTCGCTTCCCGGCGGGCCAGCGATTCTTCGGCCCGTTCTTTGGCGCGCTGGCTCCAGGCTTCCAATTCGGCCTTGTATTCTGCGTTGAACTGCTTGTCGAATTCCTTCTTCCAGCGATTCAGGTAGGCTTCCCCTTCCTTCTCATACGCCTGGTAGTCGAAGTTCTCAAAACGTATGGGGGGCATGGGAGGCATTTCCTGCAAAACCATAAGCTCATTCAGCTCGGGCATTACCAGATCGTCCAGCAAAAGACCCAGGTCGGGCATATCTGGCATCATGAAATCGAGATCCATGTCCTGGTTAAACCGGAAGGTCCAGCTGTTGTCGTTCTGAGTGCCGACTTCCACCCGCGAACTGCTGCCGAGGATCTTTACGCCTGCCTCCTTAAAATAGGCTTCAGCCTCCTCTTCACTGGCTCCCTCCAGGGTCACTACCGCTTCGACCTGAACCTCGTTTTTATTCCAGGTCGAGAATTCAATGTCGGCATAACTCGTGTTGAGGGCCACCTCCACGTCCGGGTTTACCTGGAAGGTCTCCTTGTAGGTCCTGGACTGTTGCCCTATCGCAAGGGCCGGGCCCAGCAGGGCCGCGATACACAGCGTCTTAGACGCTGCTGCTACTAACTGTTTCATTTTTTGATTGTTTTAGATCGTTCAACTTCGCTTTTAATTTCTGCAACAACTGTAACCGGATCTGGAAATTCCGGATCATGGCCGAGATGGTTTCCTCGTTGGGGCCGATTTCATTCAGTTCCTCCACCAGGCTCTGGTACTCTGCGTCCAGTTCCCGTAGGCGGGCCATGTAGTCATCGGCCATCTTCTTGTGCTCGGGAGAGATGTCGAGACCGGCCAATTCCATGGAAATATTGGCTGTATAGAACTGCTCCACCTTACGCAGGTCGGGGGAAAGGTCGCCCAGAGAAAGGCCCGGGGCAGTTTGCGCGCTGCCGCCCGCAACCGGGTCGGGACCCTCCTGAAAGGCCGCGACGGGCCGGAAC
>DATIPV010000047.1:0-8137 GCA_035471525.1 Robiginitalea sp. | reverse complement strand
GCACGGTATCTCGTTCTCCCTGCAACCTGGCGAAAAAGTGGCTATCGTCGGGGCAACCGGGGCCGGCAAATCGACCATCATCAATCTGCTGAACCGCTTCTACGACATACAGTCGGGCCATATCAGGCTCGACGGCACCGACATCAAGGAGTACCGCCTGGCACCCCTGAGGCGCAACATCGCCGTGGTGCTGCAGGACGTTTTCCTCTTTGCCGATACCATCGCCAACAACATTACCCTGCAAGACCGCGAGATCCGCCGGGAAGAAATCGAAACAGCGGCCCGCGCCATCGGGGTGCACCAGTTCATCAGCAGCCTGCCCGGCGGGTACCAGTACAACGTAAAGGAGCGGGGCACCATGCTCTCCAGCGGGCAGCGGCAGCTCATCGCCTTTTTGCGCGCCTACATGCGCAACCCCAGCATTCTGGTGCTCGACGAGGCTACCTCTTCGGTCGACACCTACACGGAACAGCTCATCCAGCAGGCCACCGAAAAGGTCACGGAAGGGCGCACTTCCATCATTATCGCCCACCGCCTGGCCACCGTTAAGAAAGTGGACAAAATCATCGTAATGGACAAGGGGCAGATCGTGGAAATCGGTTCCCACGCCGAACTGCTCAAAAAGAAAGGGTACTACCACAAACTCTACGAGGCCCAGTTCATGGCCGAGGAAGAAGTGGCCTAAGGCGCCACGGGCGTAAAATCACTCCACTGAAAAACGCCGGTTGCAAACAGCACGAGCAGCAGACCCACTATAAAAAGGAAAAACAGGAAGGCGGCCATCAGCAGATAGGCCAGGGCCCTCCCGGCAAAGGCCCCTGCCCGGTAGCGGTTTAGCCGCCAAAGCACAAAGAGGCAGTAGACCAGCATGAGCCCCTGCATGGGCTGGCTTACCGCCAGGTAGTGGTTGGGGTCGACAAGCAGGGTAATCATGGAAACCGGAAATGACACGATGTTAAAGTGGGCCAGCACATAGATAAAGGCTACCGTGTACTCTGCCAGGTTGTATCGAACCTTATTTAGCAGGAAGTAGGCAGGCAGGGCCAGCAAGGGCAGGAACATCAGAAAGAACAGGGCGTTGAAATCAAAAACGATATCGGCCCATTTTGCGCTGAATTCCGGGTTGGCACTTTCGACCCCTCCGGTAAAATCGATGTTTTCCTTGTAAAATCGCTGGATCAGGAAGATGATGAGTCCGGAAAGGGTCAGGGCAATCCCCAGGTAGCTCACCGGGTTCAGATACCGCTTGCGCAAGCCGCCCAGGTAACCGTCTATAACGGCTTCCGGCCTTACAAAAAGCCCTGTAAAGGTGCGTACAACGGAATTGTCCAGGTTAAACAGGCGGTCTGTGAAATCGGCGATCAGGGCTTTGAAGGTAATGCGGCGCACCGCTGTTCTGGCTCCGCAGACCGGGCAGAACCGGTATTCCAGCCTCAGGTGCGTGTTGCAGTTCAGGCAGTTCATCTCAGCTCAGGTCTTTGCGGATCAGGCGGGTTAGCTCGTCGAGGTCTTTGAACAGCACGAATTCGCCGTTCTTGATATAGGAGATGAGCCCGGTTTCCTCGCTCACCACCAGGGCCAGGGCGTCGCTTCGCTCCGTAATGCCCACGGCCGCCCGGTGCCGCAGGCCGAAACGCTGCGGGATGCTGCGTTCCCGCGAGACGGGCAGGATTACCCTTGTGGCCACGATATAGTTGCCCTTGACGATGGCCGCCCCGTCGTGCAGGGGGCTGTTCTTAAAGAAAATACTCTCGATAATGGGCTGGTTCACCTCGATGCGCATGCGGTCGCCCGACGACTTGATAAAGTCCAGGGCCGTGTCTCGCTCGATCACCACGATGGCCCCCGTGCCGGTCTTTCCCATATTCCTGCAGGCGCCCAGCAGGGCGTCCACGTCGAGGGCAAGGGAAATATCTTCCTGCCTGATGAATTTGAAGTGACGGGAAAAACGACGTTTGTTGGCAAAATTGGTGGAGCCCAGCACCACCAGGAATTTGCGGATCTCCTGCTGGAAGACGATAATCAGGGCTATGAGCCCAACCTGCATAAAGCCCCCCACCAAGCTGCTGGTCATGCGCATCTCTACCATTTGGGTAAGCTTCCAGAATGCCCAGATTATAACGATGCCGAAGAAGATGTTGATGGCCACCGTGCCGCGCACCAGCCGGTAGAAATAGAAGAGCAGCACGGCAACCAGCAGAATGTCGATCAGGTCGGTTACCCTAAAATCCAGAAAGTCGAGGAAGTTCAATCGGCTGCGCTTTTTGTAAAAGTAGAAAAATTAACAGAACCCGGAGCGGGGGAGGGGCGGAATCGCCTTCCAGAGCCTGACACACTCCGAGGCTTCCTGAACGTCGTGTACCCGCAGGATGCCTGCCCCGCCCCGAAGGGCCAGCATGTGCAGGGCTGTGGTGCCGTTCAGGGCCTGGGCGGGTTCGACCCCCAGGGTTTTCCAGATCATCGATTTGCGGCTGATGCCGACCAGCAGGGGTACGCCCAGTTCCCGGAAGGCTTCCAGGCCGGCCAGTAGCTCGAAATTCTGCTCCCGGGTCTTGGCGAAGCCGAAACCCGGATCGGCGATGAGGTCGGCAATACCCAGGGCCCGGGCCGCCGCGAGACGTTCCGAAAAAAAGTAGAGCAGCTCCCCGATCAGGTCGTCGTAGTCGGTTTGCCGCGCCATATCGGCCGGGGTGCCCCGCATGTGCATCATCACATAGGGTACCCGCTTTTCGGCGATCAGGGGCAGCATGCCCGGGTCGTGAAGCCCGGCACTGATATCGTTCACCATTGCGGCCCCGGCCCCGAGGGCCTGGCGGGCCACCTGGCTGCGGAAGGTGTCGATAGAAATTAAAGCCTCGGGGAAAGCCCTGACCAGGGCGTCCACCAGGGGCACCACCCTTCTCAGTTCTTCGTCTTCGGCCACCTGGTCGGCTCCCGGACGGGTGCTGTACCCCCCCAGATCGAGGAAATCGGCCCCGTCGCGTAGCATGGCTTCGGCCCGTGCCAGGGCCTGGTCGATGCCCGGGACCCGGCTTCCGGCGAAAAACGAATCGGGGGTACTGTTCAGGATCCCCATGATACGGGGGGTGCTCAGGTCTATAAGCCGGCCGCGGCAATTCAGGGTCATAATTTCGGCAAGGTTTTAAGGCAGGCCCTGTATAAATCTATTTAAAACAGTACTTTTGAAAGCCGGGCCGCGCCCCGGCAAATTACACAAAAACGAGCAACGTATGACGGATACCTCCAGATCCTACGACGCCGTAACGGCCCGATGCCGCGAGTTGTTCAGGCGAAAGATGAAGGACTACGGGGCTGCCTGGCGCATCCTGCGCCTGCCGTCGCTTACCGACCAGATCTTCATCAAGGCGCAGCGCATCCGCAGCCTGCAGCAGAAAGCGGAACGCAGGGTGGCCGAAGGGGAGCGACCCGAGTTTATCGGCATCATCAACTACGCCATCATGGCCTTGATCCAGTTGGAAAAAGGGGTGGTCGAAATGCCCGACCTCGACCCGGATACGGCCCTGGCACTGTACTATGCGGAAGTGGCGCGCACCAAGCAGCTCATGGAGGCCAAGAACCACGATTACGGGGAGGCCTGGCGCGACATGCGGGTGAGCTCGCTCACCGACCTGATCCTCCAGAAGCTGCTGCGGGTCAAGCAGATCGAGAACAACCAGGGCAAAACCGAGGTGAGCGAAGGGATAGACGCCAACTACCGCGATATGATCAACTACGCCATTTTTGCCCTGATCCACCTGGGGGAGGAATCCGAAACCGATCCCATGCCATGAAATACCTCGTGCTCCTGGCCCGCATTCTGGTGGGCCTTTTGTTTATTGTAAGCGGCTTTATCAAGCTGAACGACCCCGTGGGCTTTTCCTTCAAGATGGAGGAGTACTTCAGCGCCCCGGTGCTGGACCTGCCTTTCCTGGAACCCTATGCCCTGGCCCTGGCTCTTTTCCTGGCCGTGCTGGAGGTGATGGTGGGGGTGGTGCTCCTGCTGGGCTTCCAGGTGCGCCTCACGGTCTGGACCCTGCTGGTACTGATAGGCTTCTTTACGTTCCTCACGCTCTATTCGGCCGTGACGGGCAAGGTTACCGATTGCGGCTGTTTCGGCGACGCCCTCAAGCTCACCCCCTGGCAGTCGTTCTACAAAGACGTGGTGCTCCTTATCCTAATACTGGCATTGGTGTGGAGAAGTGAATACATCAGGCCACTGGGCAGCCACAGACTTCGCCTTGGCCTTACCCTGGCAATCCTGGCTGCCTGCATCTGGTTTACCAGCCACGTAATGGACCACCTGCCCTGGATCGACTTCCGGCCCTACAAGATCGGGGCCAGCATCCCCGAGGGCATGTCCATGCCCGACGACGCCCCCAAACCCGTGGTGGAATACGCCTGGACCTTTGACGTGGGGGGGGAAGAGCAGACCTACACCACCCTGGGCGATTACCCCCAGGTAGACGGGGAGTTCCTGCGGGTCGATACCCGGGAGATCAGCGCGGGGTACGAACCGCCCATCCACGACTTTACCCTGGAGCGCGACGGGGCCGACTACACGGCGGCCTTGCTGGCCCGCAAGCAGCTGCTGATGGTGATCTCCTACGACCTGGCCCGCAGCTACCGGCCCGCCTTTGCAGAAATCGCCAAACGGGCCGACTCGGCCCGGGCCCTGGGCTATTCGGTAATCGGCATGTCGGCTTCCTCCCAGGAAGAGGTAGATGCCCTGAAGGCCGAATCGGGGCTCGACATCCCCTTTTATTTCACCGACCAGACCGCCCTGAAGACCATCGTGCGCTCCAACCCGGGGGTGCTGCGCCTGGAGTCGGGGGTAATTAAACAGAAGCTCCACTACAACGACCTGGAACAATTGCAATTGCGGGCACTCCCTGACGAGGAGCGTTATGACCCGTTGCGCCAAAAATCGCTCGACAGCATTGCAGAGCTCGATCAGCCCTTTCGTGGCGGCGAGGCCTTCGCCGGGGAACCCCGGGAACAATAACAAAAATGTTTCAACAAGAATAGACAGCCCATGAGATCAAAAATCGTAGCAGGCAACTGGAAAATGAACAAAACCGCCAAGCAGACAGAGGCCCTGCTCGCCGAGTTGTCGGCCAAACTGCCCGACACACGTGCCGAGGTGATGGTCGCCCCCGTATACGTGAACCTGGCCCAGGCCGTAAGCAGTCTTGGCGGCTCCAAAATCGAGGTGGTTGCCCAGAACATGCATTTTGCCGACAGCGGGGCCTACACCGGGGAGGTAGCGGCCGACATGCTGCTCGACATCGGCGTAAAAACAGCGATACTGGGGCATTCGGAGCGGCGCGCCTACTTCGGGGAAGACGACGCCCTGCTGGCCAAAAAGGTGCAGCAGGCGCTGGCCAAAAACATACGGGTTATTTTCTGCTTCGGGGAAGAGCTGGCCGACCGGAAGGCCGGCAACCACTTCAAGGTGGTGGAGGGCCAGCTGAAAAACGCCCTGTTCGCCCTCCCGGCCGACGCCTGGAAACACATCGTATTGGCCTATGAGCCGGTTTGGGCCATCGGCACCGGAGAGACGGCCAGCCCGGAGCAGGCCCAGGAGATGCACGCCTTTATCCGCCAACTCATCGCCGGGGCCTACAACGACGCCCTGGCCCAAAAGGTTTCCATCCTGTACGGGGGCAGCGTTAAGCCGAACAACGCCGCCGAGATCTTTTCCAAGCCCGATGTGGACGGCGGCCTGATCGGGGGCGCCTCTTTGGTGGCCGACGACTTTATCGCCATTGTCAAGGGCATCGGGTAGGCATGTATTACTGCCTGACCCTGCTGCTGGACCCGCCCCAGCCCGCCACGGAAATTTTTATCGCCGCCCTGGCCGAGATCGGTTTTGAGAGCTTCGAAGAAACCGAAACGGGCCTGAAGGCCTATGTGCGCGAAACCGACTGGGACCCCGGGGCCTTCGCCGCCCTGCCCTACCTGAACAACCCGGCCTGGCAGGTATCCTATACCCTTGAGACCCTTGAAACACAAAACTGGAATGCCGTCTGGGAGGCGTCGTATGAGCCCATCCGGGTTGGGGATCGCTGTGTGGTGCGGGCGCCCTTTCACGCGGAACCCGATCCGCCAGTGCCATACGACCTGGTAATCGCCCCCAAGATGAGCTTCGGCACGGGTCACCACCAGACCACCTGGCTCATGCTCAGCTACCTGCTCGACCTGGAGCTCCGGGGCCTTTCGGTGCTCGACATGGGTTCCGGGACCGGGGTGCTGGCCATCCTGGCCGCGCGCATGGGCGCCGGGCCGGTACTGGCCGTCGACATCGACCCCTGGAGCTACGAGAATTGCCGTGAAAACGCCGAGCGAAACGGGGTGCCGCGGATAGAAGCCGTGCAGGGCGATGCCTCGGCTATCAGGGGCCGCTTTGACGTGATTCTGGCCAATATCAACAAGAACGTGCTGCTGGCCGACCTGCCGGCCTACGCATCGGCCCTGAAACCAAACGGACGCCTGCTCATCAGCGGCTTTTACCGTTCCGATCTGGAAGATCTGCAACGGGCGGCCGGGGAATTGGGGCTGGAGCCCGCCGGCAACCGGGAACGCGAACAGTGGGTGGCGGCCCTTTTCCACAAAACCGGCTGATTGGCAAAATTGAAATGCCGGGCCGTTTTCCCCGCATAAATTCCGATGGGGGGAGGCAATTTTGCGGGCTTTTCAAAAGAACCGTTCAGACTTTGCCGGGAACAAATTTTTAGTATATTCGTGCCAAACCCCTTGGATATGAGTGCTAAAGAACGCTTGCAGGAATCCCTGCTGGTGGATGAGCAGGAAAAGAATCTCAACGAGATCGTACTCTTCAACGACGAGGTAAACACCTTCGACCACGTTATCCGGACCCTTATAGACGTATGCGAGCACACGCCGGAGCAGGCCGAACAGTGTTCCATCATTGTGCACCACAACGGCAAGTGCACGGTCAAAACAGGGGAGTACAGCGACCTGAAACCCCGGTGTACACGGCTGTTGCAGGCCGGGTTGAGCGCCGAGATCGTATAGCCTCCAGGGAGCCCCACCCTGACCATTTCCCCCCATAGGAATCCCTTGCGCCACGGCGCCGTGCTTGATCTGCGGGGGTTGAATATTCCCCGACTGGTCGGAATTTCAGACAGAGGTTGATTGCATCCGGGTGTATATATGGAAAATTTGTACTTTGAGGGGCCGTAAGGCAGGGCTAACGTCTGAAACAGTCGCACGTCGCCTAATGCCTTTCAACCAACCTTAACACCTTCTTCTATGCAAGCCGAGACCGTCATCAAAATGAATAAGTCCTACACCATCCTGATAAGCCTGATCGTCGCTTTGGGAGGCTTCCTATTGGGTTTCGACAGCGCCGTGATTTCGGGTGCGGTCCGGGGCATTACGGTCTATTTTGAAATGACGGATGCCATGCTCGGCTTTGCCGTGGGCTGTGTAATCTTCGGGGCCATGGCCGGCAACCTGGCCGCCGGGCCCGTGAGCGACCGGTTCGGGCGCAAGAACACCCTGATCGTGGTGGCGGCCCTGTTCACCATTTCGGCCTCCTGGTCGGCCCTGGCCACCGGCTATACCGAATTCATCATCGCCCGGATCATCGGGGGCGTGGGCATCGGGGGCGCCATCCTCATAGCGCCGGTGTACATCGCGGAGATCGCCCCGCCCAAATTGCGGGGGAGCCTGGTATCCTTTAACCAGCTCAATATCGTGATCGGGATCTCGGTGGCCTATTTCTCCAATTACTTCCTGGTAAACCTGGGGGATGAGAGCTGGCGGTGGATGCTGGGGGTGGAAGCCATTCCGGCCCTTATTTATTTTACGGCGCTGTTTACCGTGCCCAAGAGTCCCCGGTGGCTCATACAGAAGCTGAACAACGTGGCGCTGGCGCGGAAAATCCTGGTGCGCATCGGGGGGGAGCAGTACGCCGAGGCCACCATCGTGGAAATCCAGCGGAACCTGGCCAAACAGGAATCAAAGGGAAAACTTTCCGACCTGTTGCAAAGCAGATATGCCACCATTATGATCATTGCCCTGGGGATTGCCTTCTTCCAGCAGATAACCGGCATCAATGCCATTTTTTACTATGCGCCCACCATCTTCGAGCAGGCGGGCGGCAGTACCGATT
>DATIPV010000046.1:0-12031 GCA_035471525.1 Robiginitalea sp. | reverse complement strand
CCTCCCGGAAAGTGGCAATGGACAGGCTCCTGAGGGTCGCCAGGTCGCCGTCTGAGCAGGGTGAAAGTCTGATCGGTTTCACCCTTTAAAGGTAGCGCAAATGTCGTGTAGTGATAAAAAAAAAGAGCCCCACTCACACAGGGCTCTTTCTTCGTAAATGCGTAAACGACTAAAGCATAAACAATTTTTTGGCCAGCAGGATTATGCCGCTGATAAAGTCATTTCGATAGACCTGCACCTGCTCCTGCTGGGGCAATTTCTCGATTTGGGCTTCCATAGTTCTTAGGTTTGCGAGTCCTGATTTGGGGAAAAGGCTCGGATACCAAACTAAATTAGCACAGTTCAGCGAAGATTCCCTGAGAATGTTGTGAACTGCGCGGGGTTTGTTGTGAAGAATTTAAAGACCGATATGTGATCGACCAACGGCAGGGTCGCAACGGGTTTACAAAGACATTTCCGGAACGGCTGCCGGTATGGTAAGCCGTCCTTCGGTGGCTTCCCGTATGGCTTCCACGGACACCCCCGGGGCGCGTTCCAGCAACCGGAAACCTTCCCCGGTCACTTCCAGGACGGCCAGGTTGGTCACAACCTTTTTCACGCAGCCTACCCCGGTGAGCGGCAGGGTACAGCGCCTGAGCAATTTGGATTCTCCCGCTTTATTGGTGTGCATCATGGCAACGATAATGTTCTCGGCCGAGGAAACCAGGTCCATGGCTCCGCCCATGCCCTTTACCATTTTTCCGGGGATTTTCCAGTTGGCGATGTCGCCGTTTTCGGCCACCTCCATGGCTCCCAGAATGGTGAGGTCCACATGCTGCCCGCGGATCATGGAAAAACTCAGGGCCGAATCAAAAAAAGAAGCCCCTGGCAGGGTGGTGATGGTTTGCTTGCCGGCGTTGATCAGGTCGGGGTCTTCCTCCCCTTCCCAGGGAAACGGCCCCATGCCGAGCACCCCGTTCTCGCTTTGGAATTCCACCTGAATATCTTCCCGCACGAAGTTGGCGACCAGGGTGGGTATCCCTATCCCCAGGTTCACGTAGTAGCCGTCCTTTACTTCCTGCGCAATGCGCCTGGCAATTCCGTTTTTGTCGAGCATTATGAGCGGGGTCTTACGGTTCGTTGTTCTATGCGCTTCTCGTAGTCTCTCCCCTGGAATATGCGCTGCACAAAAATTCCGGGGATGTGGATCTCGTTGGGGTCCAGGCTGCCTGCCGGAAGGAGCTCTTCCACCTCGGCTACGGTAATACGGGCCGCCCCGCACATTACCGGGTTGAAATTCCGGGCTGTGCCCTTGAAGATCAGGTTGCCCGCCTCGTCGCCCTTCCAGGCCTTTACAAAGGAAAAATCGGCCTCAAAGGCCCGTTCCATCACGTGCATTTTCCCGTGGAACTCGCGGGTTTCCTTGCCTTCGGCCACTTCGGTGCCAAAGCCAGCCGGGGTAAAGAAGGCCGGGATCCCGGCCTGGGCAGCCCGGCATTTCTCGGCCAGGGTGCCTTGCGGGGTAAGTTCCACCTCGAGTTCGCCGCTGAGCATCTGCCGTTCGAACTCGTCATTCTCCCCTACATAGGAAGAGATCATTTTCCTGATCTGCCGGTTCTGCAATAACAGGCCGAGTCCGAAATCGTCCACTCCTGCGTTGTTGCTGATGCAGGTAAGGTTGGTCACCCCCTGGCGCACCAATTCAGAAATGGCGTTCTCCGGTATCCCGCACAGGCCGAAGCCCCCCAGCATCAGGGTCATTCCGTCCCGGACCCCTTCCAGGGCCGCACGGGCATCCGCTACTGATTTGCGTATCATGTTCCGATGTTTTCCAGCCCGGGATGTGCCGGGATGCTTGGTTAAAAATTGATGTCTTCCAGATCGTCTTCCAGCTCCGGGCTCTGCTCTTCCTCCTCGGGGCTCTGGCTGCAATCCACTCGTATGGAGAGCTCCTCGGGCCTTTCAAAATCTTCCTGGGAAACGTACAGTTCGGGGTCCTGGTAATTCTGCCGCATATACAACCCCCAGATCGGAAGGGCCATACTGGCCCCCTGCCCGTAGGCAATACTCTTGAAGTGCGTGGCGCGTTCTTCTCCGCCTACCCAGACGCCTGTAACCAGGTTGGGCACCATCCCGATAAACCACCCGTCGCTTTGGTTCTGGGTGGTCCCCGTCTTCCCGGCAATCGGGTTGGTGAATTCATAGGGGTAACCGGTAACTACCTCCTTGTATACGGTGTTGTTCTTGTTGCCCGAACCGCGCAGGCGTGTCCCGGAGCCCCCTTCGGTAACTCCTTTCATCAGGTCGACCATGGCATAGGCCACATCCTTGCTCAGCACATCCCTGGTTTCAGGGGTGTATTCGTACAGCACGGCGCCGTTCTTGTCTTCGATGCGGGTCACCATAACGGGCTTAACGTAAACCCCCTGGTTCGCAAAGGCCCCGTATGCGCCAACCATCTCGTAGACGTTAAAGTCGGGGGTGCCCAGGGCAATGGAGGGTACTTCCGGAATGTCGTTGGTAATGCCCAGGTTGTGTGCGATGGTCGCCACGGGTTTGGGGCCGACCATGTCGATGAGTTGGGCGGTTACGGTATTCACTGAGTTGGCCAGGGCCGACTTGAGCGTATAGCTGTTGCCGGAATATTTTCCATCCGAGTTCTTCGGGCACCAGGGCTCCGGGTTGCCATGCTTGTTAGCCTCGATGCAATACTGGGTGTCCGGCAGGGTGTCGCAGGGCGATTTGCGCAGCTGGTCAATGGCCGCCGCATATACGAAGGGCTTGAAGGTGGAACCGGCCTGGCGCGCCCCCTGTATCACATTGTCGTACTGGAAATGCCGGTAGTTGATGCCTCCCACCCAGGCCTTCACATGCCCGGTCTGCGGCTCCATCGACATCATGGCCGCCCGAAGGAAGGTCTTGTAATACCGGATGGAATCCATGGGGGTCATTACCGTGTCCTTCTCCCGGGTAGGGGCATTCCAGTCGAAAACGGTCATCTCGGCCTTTTCGTTGAAACTGTCCCGGATTTCCTTTTCCGACTTCCCGTCGCGTTCCATAATGCGCCAGCGTTCCGAATTCTTCATGGCCCGCTCCATAATGGCGCGGATATCCGCCGGCTCCAGATCCACAAAAGGGGTGGTCGGATTCCGCTGGGGGGTGTTCTGGACGAAAAACTCCCTTTGCAGTTGCTGCATGTGTTCCTGTACGGCCGCCTCGGCATGGGCCTGCATGCGTGAATCGATGGTGGTGTACACCTTGAGTCCGTCCAGGTAAATGTTCCAGGTGTCGCGCTCCCCTTCCTCTGCCGGCTTCGGGTTCTTCGAGATCCAGTCTTTCAGCCAGCCCTGCAGGTACATTCTGAAATAGGTGGCCAACCCTTCCCGGTGGCTCTCCGGGTTAAAGTTGATGTCCATGCGCAGGGCGCTCAGGGAGTCGCTCTCCGCCTCGGTAATGAAATCGTATTTGGCCATCTGGGCCAGGACCGTATTGCGCCGGTCGCGGGTGAGCTCTTCCCGGCGAATGGGGTTGTACAGGGACGAGTTCTTGAGCATGCCAACCAGCACGGCCGATTCCTCGATATTCAGGTCTTTGGGTTCCTTCCCGAAATAAATGCGCGCCGCCGAGCGGATCCCGTCTGCATTGTAGTTGAAATCGTAGATGTTCAAATACATGGCCACAATCTCTTCCTTGGTGTAATTGCGCTCCAGCCGGGTGGCGATTACCCATTCCTTGATTTTCTGGGTATAGCGCTCCCAGCCCCGGGCCGCCAGGCCCGTAAAGAGCTGTTTGGCCAATTGTTGGGAAATGGTGCTGGCCCCGCCCCGGGTACCCAGAAAGAAAAGCGCCCGAAGCGTGCCCCGTGCATCGATGCCCGAATGCTCGTAATAACGTGCGTCTTCGGTTGCTACCAAGGCATTGACAAGGTTCTGGGGCAACTCGGAATACGGCACATCGGTGCGGTTGTCGTCCAGGAAAAACTTGCCCAGGGTTTTGCCGTCGGAAGAAATGATCTCGGTGGCGAGGTTGGTCTGCGGGTTCTCGAGCCGCTCAAAGGTGGGCATTTCCCCGAACACGCCCCAGGAAGCCAGCAGGAATACCAAAATCACAGCCAGAACGCCGCTTCCGAATAAAATCCAGAAAGCCCTGATAAACGGCCGAAAGGAAGGTGCTTTTTTCTTTTTCGTACGCGTGGTTGCCATGTAGATGCCTATTCGTTTTTCTCGATTTGCAGCCCCACATCCAGGATTCCGGGGAGCGATTCGATTCCTTCAACGCTGCCGTTTTTCCGCATGGCCTGTGAGACGGTAAAGGTATATACGCCTTTTGTGGGAAAAACGACGTCTTTCTTATAACCCAATTTGTTTTCGATCGCGCTGCCGCTGCCTGTTCCGAGCCATTGACCGCGGGCATCAGCCATTTCATACTCCAGGGTATCGCGGCTCGATGTGCCGTCAGGGTTTGTCATTTCCACTATCAAGAACAGGTTGCTGTAGGGATAGGTGTTGTCGTTCCGCAGCAGCAGGTACAGCGACTGGGGCTGCACCGTATCGGGATCCTGCACCGTAAACTCCATTATCTCGTCCCTGCCCCAATTTCCGTCGGAAGTGGCCCGGATGGAGGAATAGGAAATCCCCTGCGTACAGGCGGCCCCCAAAATTAAGACCCAAGCTGCGGCGATCGACTTACGCATATTACGATTGTCCTTTTTTATTCGGGTTGCGCCGCTTGTTGCGCTTCTTGCGGCGGTTACGCCCCTTGGGGCGGTCGAATCGAGTGAGGCTGTCCTGCCCCACCGGGTTTTCAAAGATGGGCTCCTCTTCCTCGATCCGGCTTGTCGCAAACTGCTCAAGGCCGGTCACCTTCTCCTTCTTGCGGTTCAGCTCCATAACTTCCAGCACCTGCTGTTTGCTGAGGGCGTGCCAGGTGGCCGGGTCGTCCTTATAGGAAAACCAGAGCACCCCCTTGAAAATATCACTTTTCTGGCAAAAAGCCGGGCCTTTTTCCGTTTGTAGGCGGGCGTCGGTCGGAGGAAAATCCTTTAATGCGTCCAGATAGGTGTCCAATTCGTAGTTCAGGCAGCATTTAAGCTTCCCGCACTGACCTGCCAGCTTCTGGGGGTTCAGCGAAAGCTGCTGATACCGGGCGGCGGCCGTGCTCACCGAGCGGAAATCGGCCAGCCAGGTCGAACAGCAGAGTTCCCGGCCGCAGGAACCAATCCCGCCCAGGCGCTGCGCTTCCTGCCGGTACCCGATCTGGCGCATTTCGATGCGGATGCCAAAGGCCTTGGCCATGTCTTTGATGAGTTGCCGGAAATCGATGCGGTCTTCGGCCGTGTAGTAGAAGGTGGCCTTGGATCCGTCTCCCTGGAATTCCACGTCCGAAATCTTCATTTCCAGGCGCAGGATTATGGCCATCTCCCGGGCGCGTTTCTTGATTTCCTCTTCCTGGTTGCGGCATTTCTGCCATTTATCGATGTCGCGCTGGGTAGCCTTGCGGTAGATTTTGGGCAGCTCCGAATCGGGCGACTCTTTTTTCCGACGCATTTGCACCCTGACCAGCTCCCCGGTAAGGGTCACCAAGCCAATGTCGTGACCCGATTTAGCCTGGGTTGCCACGACATCACCGATAGACAAGGGAAGGTTGTCAGAATTCCTGAAAAACTCCTTCCTGCTGTTTTTAAACCGAACTTCCACCCCGTCGAAAGCCCGTTGTCCGGCGGGCAGCGACATATTGGAAAGCCAGTCAAATACGGTCAATTTATTACAGCCATCCGTACCGCAGGTACCGTTGTTCCTACATCCGCGCGGCTGTCCATCCGAACCGGTTGAACAACTGCTACACCCCATGTTTTGTATCTTGATTCCGGAGGAAACTCCGGTTTCGCTCCGAAAAAAGGTTCATACTAAAATTAATTCCCGTAAATATAGGACAAATTTGGCATGCGAGCGAAAAGGCGATGCCTGCTGCCTGCCGCCTTCCGGCAAGCCTCACGGCTCCCCGGCGGGCACCCCTGCCCCTCCTCCATTCTTGAATTTGAGGGCGTGCGAGCGGCCTTTCTTAAAGATCTTGTTGCTGTTAAGCCGGCCCTTTCTCAGCCGTTTCTGTTCTTCCGGGGGGAGGGCCACAATTTCCCGGCAGGTCTGCGAACAACAATGGTCCATTTTTTCGGCACAGGAATCGCACTGGATAAACAACAGATGACAGCCTTCGTTGGCGCAATTCACATGGGTGTCGCAGGGCGAGCCGCATTGGTGGCAGCGCGCTATTACCTCATCGGAAATACGCTCGCCTCGCCGTTGGTCAAATACGAAATTCTTCCCGTGGAATTTGTTGGGAAGGCCCTGCTCCCGAACCTGGCGGGTGTACTCGATAATGCCCCCCTCCAGTTGATAGACCTGCTTAAAACCCTTGTGTTTGTAGTAGGCGCTGGCCTTTTCGCAGCGAATCCCGCCTGTGCAGTACATCACCAGCTTTTTGGTATCCTTGAAATCCCGGAGTTGTTCCTCAATCAGGTCGAGCGAATCCCGAAACGTATCCACATCGGGGGTAATGGCGTTCTCAAAATGGCCGATTTCGCTTTCGTAATGATTGCGCATATCCACCACGATGGCGTCGGGGTCTTCAAGCAAGGTGTTGAATTGCTGCGCATTTATATGAATCCCTTTGTCGGTCACGTCAAAGGCGTCGTCGCTGAGGCCATCGGCAACGATTTTATCGCGCACTTTTATCTTGAGCTTGAGGAACGATTTGTTGTCCTGTTCGATGGCGATATTCAGACGCACCCCTTCCAGGAAACTGATGCTGTCCAGATGCGCCTTGAAAGCGCGGAATCTGTCGGCGGGTACGGAGAGCTGGGCGTTGATCCCTTCCCGCGCCACATAAATACGGCCGAGTACCCCGAGTGTGTCCCAGGTCAGGAACAAATGATCGCGGAACAGTTGCGGGTTGCCGATGCGCGCATACCGGTAGAACGAAATGGTCAGCCGCTCCTGGCCTGCCTGGTCGATCAATGCTTCCCGCTCTTTGGCGCTTAACGTATTGTACAATTGCATGTTATGCCTGTTAGCCGGTCTGCCCGACCGGACGCGCAAAGGTAGGAAAACCCTGGGCAGCCTGCCAAAAAAAAGAGCCCTGTTCATCAATAACAGGGCTCCAAGGACCGCAATCAAATCTTCTTCTTCACAGCAATCCAATGATTGATACTTGCGGCATTCCGAACTAAGTTTGTGGCATCCGGAAATTCATATACCCGATAGATGCAGCGTTTCAAAAAAGGTTGCTTTCCGGGTTGTGATACTAGCAAAAGAAATGGTAATTTAGCCATCCAATTCAAAAGAAATCAGACCCATGAGCAGCGAGAAAGAAGCTAAGTTGAAAGCCCTGAAACTGACCCTTGACAAACTGGACAAAACCTACGGGAAAGGTACCGTCATGAAGATGGGAGACGATGTGGTCCAGGATGTGGAGGTGATCCCTTCGGGCTCCCTGGGTCTGGATATCGCGCTCGGGGTCGGCGGGTATCCCAGGGGCCGTGTCGTCGAAATCTACGGCCCGGAGTCTTCGGGCAAAACCACCCTTACCCTGCATGCCATTGCCGAAGCCCAGAAAGCCGGGGGAATAGCTGCCTTTATCGACGCCGAACACGCCTTCGACCGGTTTTACGCCCAAAAGCTGGGTGTCGATATAGACAACCTGATCATTTCCCAGCCAGACCACGGCGAACAAGCCCTTGAAATCGTAGACAACCTGATCCGGTCAGGGGCCATCGACCTGGTCGTTATCGACTCCGTGGCAGCCCTGACCCCAAAAAGCGAGATCGAAGGCGAAATGGGCGATTCGAAAGTGGGCCTGCACGCCCGCCTCATGTCTCAGGCGCTTCGGAAGCTGACGGCCTCCATCAGCAAAACGCACTGTACCGTAATCTTCATTAACCAGCTTCGCGAAAAGATCGGGGTTATGTTCGGAAATCCGGAAACCACCACCGGAGGGAACGCTCTTAAGTTTTACGCTTCGGTGCGTCTCGATATACGTCGCTCCACCCAGATCAAGGATACGGATGGCGACGCGCAAGGGAACAAAACGCGGGTAAAAGTGGTCAAAAACAAGGTGGCCCCGCCCTTCAGGACCGCCGAATTCGACATCATGTACGGGGAAGGTATTTCCAAGACAGGGGAAATCCTCGATCTCGGGGTCGACTACGAAATCATTCAGAAAAGCGGGTCCTGGTTCAGCTACGGCGACACCAAATTGGGACAGGGCCGCGACGCCGTAAAAGTATTGCTGAAAGACAACCCGGAATTAGCAGAGGAACTCGAAGGCAAAATCAAAGAAGCCATCAAGGCGATCAAAGCCTGAAAACCCGCATCTTTTAGGCCTTTTCAAGCAACCTTCGGCATCCGGGCTCATCTTAAGAATGAAGTTTCCTTTAGATGAAGCATATGAAGCGTTTATTGAAGGGTCTGCCCATTTTGCTAGGCATGCTGCTGTATGCCGGCTGCGACGTCTCCGACGACGGCGCCAAATACTATTTTGTCCCGCTGCAGATAACTGCAGTCGATGTCCCGGAATCCTTCCAGCTCAACGAGACCTATGAGATCGGTGTTACGTACCTGAGGCCCAACGGCTGTACGGGCTTTCAGGGATTTGACGTGATATCGCAGGATTCCGCAGACTACGTAATCCGCCGCGTGGTGGCCATTGGCGCCGAATTCCAGGATGCGCCGTGCCCCGAAATCAACGAAGAACTGCAGGCGAGCTTCCAGTTTATCTGCCTGTATTCCAAACCTTATTTGTTCCGGTTCTATACGGGCGACGACGAGGCCGGTGCGCCCCAATACCTGGAGGTGGAAGTGCACTCTTACTAGGTCGGGGGAATTCCCGCCATCGCTTCATTAGGAAATCTAACCAACAATTTGACTGAGGAAGAGCTCATACGGAAATGTAAGAAAGGGAACCGGGAGGCACAGGAACATTTGTACCGTTCCTATTCCGCGGTTCTTTTCGGCATTTGTCTGAAATACTCCCGCAGCAAAACGGAGGCCGAAGACAATTTGCACGACAGCTTTATGATCATTTTCGAGAAAATCCACCAGTTCAGGTCTCAGGGCTCTTTTGAAGGATGGCTGAAACGGGTCACCGTTAATACGGTGCTTCAGAAATACCGCAGGGAACAGCCGCTGACCCTGGTGGCAGAGACCAACGATTCGGAAGATGAAACAGCTTCCCTGGGACTTGAGGACATCCCTCTGGATACCCTCTTGAAATTGATCCAGGATTTGCCCCGCAAATACCGGATCACCTTTAACATGTACGTGCTGGATGGCTACACGCATAAGGAAATCAGCGAAGCCCTGGGAACATCGGAGGGCACGTCCAAATCCAACCTGGCCCGGGCACGGTCCATTTTGAAGGAAAAAATCAGAAATACGAATATCCATATAGCCTAACTCAAAATACATGGACACGAACGATTCAGACAAAATTTTTCGGGAAAAGCTCGGCAGGTATGCCGCGGAACCCGACCCCCATGTATGGGAACGGATCCGACATTCCCTGAACAAGAAAGAACGAAGACGCCTGGTGCCGCTCTGGTGGCCGTTGGGCGGGGCGGTTGCCGCCCTGCTGCTCGGGCTTTGGCTTACCGGGACTTTTTCAGAACCTGCCCCGGATGTATCTCCCGTAACGGAAACCGAATCGGGGCCGGCTGTGATCCCATCCGGTGAATCGCCCCGTACCGGGGCAGAATCGGACAATGCCGTGCCTGGGGAGGGCGGCCGGCACGCTGAAGAATCCGTAAACGAAGGCCCGCCAACCCCTTCAGGATCGCTGGCTTCGCCTTCGGGCACTTCCCCCCTGAAGCCCGGCGCCCTGCAGGTTGCAGATGCGGGCCGGCAAGGGGTAAACCCGACACCCACAGACCTCCCGCAGACCGGAGCCGAGGCGCAACGCCCGACCGATGCGGAAACAACCGGCATTGATGGGCGGGCCGGCCAGGTGGCTCAGCGCGCTCCTGTCGATCCGGAGAACCCGGCAGGTCGCTCTGATGAGATAGCCTCGAAAAATGCGGCTGGCGACGACACGACCAAAACGCTTGACAGTCAGAATATCCCCGTGGCCGAAACGGAAATGGCAGCCTCCGGGAAGAAGTCGCTCTTCGATGTCCTGGAGGAACAGGAATCCGCTCAGGCACAAGCCGAAGCAAAGGGTCGCTGGTCTCTGGGGCCCAGCATAGCCCCTGTTTACTACAATTCTTTTGGCAACGGCTCTCCTATTGCCCCCTCCTTCATGGAAAACAGCAAGTCCGGAACGGTTAACCTGAGCTACGGGCTCACGGTCGCCTATGCGGTTACCGATCGGCTGAGCCTGCGTTCCGGGATCCACAAAGTGGATTTCGGCTACAACACCAACCAGGTGAGCTTTACCTCCACGGTGGCGGTAAGGCCTTCGTCTCTGATCCGCACCATCAGTTATTCGGAGAACTCAAAAAATGTGGTGGTGCACAGTTCCCTGAGCACCGCCGGCGCCGTCCGGCCGGAAGGAGCTGCCCTTGATGTAACGGCCCCGAGCCCGCAGCGCGAGGGGCGCATGTTGCAGCAATTCGGGTATCTGGAGGTCCCCTTCGAGCTGCAGTACAACCTTTTTGACCGGCAGTGGGGGCTCAACCTCATAGGGGGGCTCAGTTCCCTTTTCCTGATCGACAATTCGGTAAGCCTGGATTCGGGGGGCACTTCAACCGAAATCGGGGAGGCCTCCAATATGAACGCGCTCAACTTCAGCACCAACCTGGGTATGGGCGTCTATTATCGGCTTACCCCCAGGTGGCAGCTCCAGTTGCAACCCATGGTTAAACTGCACCTGAACACCTTCAATGATACGGCCGGCAGCTTTCGCCCCTATACGGTAGGGGTATACAGCGGAATGAGCTTCCGTTTTTAAATATACCTGTCGGTATACAAGGTTGGTTAGATGGGTATTCTGCTCAGAATACCATCGGAAAACGCCCTCTCAGCCGGGCGTTTTCTTTTTTTAATCAGAAATCGGGGGCTTCCTGCAGGCTTTTCAGCAAGAGGGAGCGCACCGCTTCCCGAAGCGCGCCCATATCGGTTTCACGGAGGTGCGACGTTTCGATAAACGGATGTACCCGGGCGCGCAGCCAACCCGGGGAGCCCCCAAAGAACCGGAAAGGGAACCTTCTTTTGCAATCGAAAAACGTGATCGGAACAATGGGAATGCCATGTGCAATCGCCATTTTAAAGGCGCCGTCTTTAAACGTGTCCAGCTCTACCGTCTCGGCGGGCACGCCCCCTTCAGGAAAAATACAGATGCTCAAGCCGCTCTGCAGGCGCCGTTGGGCCCTGAGATACACCCCGGAGCGGCTCCGGCTGCTCTCGCGATCTACCATGATACACACCTTTTTGTAGAAAAAACCGAAGATGGGAATCCGAACGAGCTCCTTCTTCCCCACAAAAACGAAGGGGTTGCGGCTCACGCGCAACATGAGCATAATATCCAGCATACTGGTGTGGTTGGCCACTAACATATAGCTCCGGGCGCGGTCCAGGCGCTGGTCGTACCTGATTTTTGGAAAGCACCCCATGCCGTAAAGTATGGGGGCCGCCCAGATGTTGCGCGCCAGCCAGAAGAAAGCTGCATAGGTCTTTTCGCTCAGGGTCAGCAAAATAAGCAGGGGGGAGAACAGCAACATGGGCAGGGTCGCCAAAATGTAGAACCAGATACGCCACAGGGCTTTAGCTGTCTTTATCAACGCAGAATGCATGGCTGTAAATGTACGCAAAAGGGAGTTGGCGGGCCACGTTCTCTGCCGCCGCAGCCCCCTCTTTCCAAATGTGGGCGCAGAATTGGCTAATTCGATCATGGGGCATACTTTTGCAGTGCAGTTATAATTCATCTTCCATGCCGCGCATTCTTACCGGGATACAAAGTACGGGGACGCCTCACCTCGGGAATATACTGGGCGCCATCAGGCCCGCCATTGAAATGGCCGGGCAGCCCGAAAACGATTCCTTCCTCTTTATTGCCGACATGCACT
>DATIPV010000045.1:0-10567 GCA_035471525.1 Robiginitalea sp. | reverse complement strand
CGACACGGCCTTTGCCGTGATCAAGGACCTCAAATCGCTCTGACAGGGCCCTACGGCGCAAAACGCCCCAGGCCTTAATCCTTGATAGCGCCCTCCAGGGGAAGCATCACCGGGGCAGGCTCTGCCACCGCACCCCCGGCTTCCACCGAAGATCCGCCGTGGATACGGATGGTCGATTTGATGAAATCGGAAGCGTCGGCCTCGTAGATATTGTCTACATACTTCTGCGGGTTCCGGTCGATATACGGAAACCAGGTGCTGTGGATCTGTATCATGATCCGGTGGCCCGGCTTGAAGGTGTGCAACACGTCCTGCAGGCGGAAGTCCACATCCGAAACTTCCCCGGGCACGAAGGGTTCCGGGTGTTCAAAACTGTTCCGGAACCGACCCCGGAAGACTTCCGAACGCACCAGTTGCTGGTAGCCCCCCATCACGATATTGTCGGGGTTGTGCTCGTACTTTGGGTGGTCTGGCGGGTATACGTCGATCAGCTTCACGATAAAATCGGCGTCGGTGCCGGTCATGGACACCTTGAGCTTTGCCAGTATCTCCCCTGCGATGGTGCGGGGTTCCGCAAGGGGTTCCGTGGCGAAGGTGAGCACATCGGGCCTGCGCGAGGCCTCGCGCTGGTCGTCGCTCATGAATCGTCTCGGGGTAAAGGTGAGCCCTTCTGTCTGGGAGGTATAGGGCACGGGCTTGGCCGGGTCGCTCACATATTCGAATACGGCATTCTCGTCGGTGGGTTGCCCGACCGACAGTGCCCCGTTCTCCCCGAAGTACAGGGAGACGGGCTCCACGTTGCGGGGGGGCCATTGGTCGAAGCTCTCCCACTGCTTGATGCCCGTGTCGAACATATAGGCCTCCGGCAGGGTCATGTCTCCCTCGTCCTTGAGGTAGAAATTGAAAAAGCGGCGTTCGATATCCCGCTGGTAGCCCGTGGAAATGCTGTCGCCGAAATAGATGTGGTTGTGCGTGGTTTGTCCGCCCTCGCGGGTCCATCCGCCATGATCCCAGGGCCCCATCACAAGGGTGTTCTTCGCCTTCGGGTTATTGGCTTCCACACTCTTGTAAATATTGAGCGGGCCGTACAGGTCTTCTGCGTCGAACCAGCCGCCCACGGTCATCACGGCGTGGTCAATGCCCCTGAGGTGCGGCAGGATGTTGCGCTGTTGCCAAAAGGCATCGTAGTTGGGATGTTCCGCGATCTGTTTCCAGAAGAAGTTATCGTGGTGATACTTCTCGGTAAAATTCTTGATCGGCCCCTGCTCGAGGTGGAAATCGTAGCCGTCGCTGGCAGGTTCGTCATAAAAGCGCCTGAGGGGATCGAGGAACCAGCTTTCGCGGGTGCGTTCCGATTTCTGGTACCCGAAAACGGCGAAGGCCGCCGTATAGCTTTGCAGATAGGCACCCTGGTGGTGGAAGTCGTCGAAAAAGAAATCGGAAATAGGGGCCTGGGGGGAAGAGGCCTTCAGGGCCGGGTGGGCGTCGGGAAGGGCCGCTGCCGCATAGAAGCCCGGGTAGGATACGCCATACATGCCCACGCGCCCGTTGTTGTTGGCGATGTTGTTGATGAGCCATTCTATGGTGTCGTAGGTGTCGGAGCTCTCGTCGATGTCGTTCGGGTTGGCGGGGTCGTTGCCCGGAATGTTCGGCCTCATGTTATCGAAGGTGCCGTCGCTCATGTACCGCCCGCGCACGTCCTGGTAGGCCAGGATGTAGCCGTCGCGGATCAGATAATCGGACGGATAGCGCGAAACATCGTAGTTCGTGTAGCCCGAGGCGTTGTAACAGGTGCGGTTCAGCAGGATGGGGTACTTCCGGCTGGTGTCTTTCGGGGTGTAGATTACGGTGAATAATTCAGCCCCGTCGCGCATGGGGATGTGGTATTCGGCAAGGTCGTAATGGGTGCGCAGGTAAAGGGAATCTACCTCCTGGGCCCCAACATTTCCCAGGGCAGCCAACAGGAGTACCAACAGGGGATACAGTCGTTTCATGAGCGTGGTTTTGTGTAACGGCACTAAAGATAGCGAATTGCCCGTATTTCGGGCAGAGGCCCCGGCAAAGAAGGCTTATTGGGGCCGGGAGGGCACCGGGGAGGGAATTTCGGCAAAAAGGCGCAGGGCCGCCAGCGCCCGGGCCGGGGAGTTCACCTTATCTACCAGCAGCAGCAGACGAAGCCCGCCCCGCGTCTGTTTTTCCTGCAGGGCAGCCGTCCCCGGATGCAGCTGTACCTGCCTGAGAATGCGGGTAAAGGCCGGGCTCTGGTAAAATTCCGATTGCTGGTCGGCGATGAAGTACCCCACCAGCTTCCCTTTTTTCATCACCACTTTTTCGAGCCCCAGGGAGGTCGCCAGCCATTTGATCCGCACCGAATCGAGCAGATCCGAAGCCTCCTGGGGCAGTGGCCCGAAGCGGTCGCGAAGCTGCCGGCGGAAGTTTTCAAGCGCCTCTTCCGAGTTGCATGCGTTCATCTCGGTGTAGAGGTTGAGCCGCTCGGTAATATTGTTCACGTACTCGTCGGGGAAGAGCAGCTCAAAGTCGGTGTCGATCTGGGTTTCCCTGACAAAGGACCTCTGGGTTTTGTTTGCATCCTGGTACAGTTCCCGGAATTCGTTCTCCTTCAGTTCCTCGATGGCCTCGGCCAGGATCTTCTGGTAGGTCTCAAAACCGATTTCGTTTATGAAGCCGCTTTGCTCGCCCCCCAGCAGGTCGCCGGCCCCCCTGATCTCCAAATCTTTCATGGCGATGTGGAAGCCGCTGCCCAACTCCGTGAATTGCTCCAGGGCCTGTATGCGCTTGCGCGCTTCCAGGGTCATGGATTCGTAGGGAGGGGTAATAAAGTAGCAGAAGGCCTTTTTGTTGCCCCGACCCACCCGGCCCCGCATCTGGTGCAGGTCGCTCAGCCCGAAGTTATGGGCGTTGTTGATAAAGATGGTGTTGGCATTGGTCACATCGAGGCCGCTTTCGATGATGGTGGTCGAAACCAGCAGGTCGAACTCCCCGTTCATGAAGTCGAGCATAAGGGATTCGAGCTTTTTCCCTTCCATCTGCCCATGGCCAATGCCGATGCGCGCATCGGGCACCAGGCGCTGCAGCATGCCGGCCACCTCCCGGATATTCTCGATGCGGTTGTGCACGAAAAAGATCTGCCCGCCCCGCTGGATCTCATAGCTCACCGCATCGCGTATGGTTTCCTCGTCGAAGCGGATTACCCGGCTTTCAATGGGGTAGCGGTTGGGTGGGGGCGTGTTGATTACCGAGAGGTCGCGGGCGGCCATGAGGCTGAATTGGAGCGTGCGCGGAATGGGGGTTGCCGTGAGGGTCAGCACATCTATATTTTCCTTCAGGCTTTTGAGCTTGTCTTTCACCCCCACCCCGAATTTCTGTTCCTCGTCCACGATGAGCAGGCCGAGGTCTTTGAATTTTACCTGGCTGCTCACCAGCTGATGGGTGCCGATCACGATATCCAGCTTGCCCGAGGCCAGGTTTTCCAGCAGGGTCTTTCGCTCTTTGGCGCTGCGGAACCGGTTCAGGTAGTCTACCGTTACGGGGAATTCAGACAGGCGCTCCCGGAAGGTGCGGAAATGCTGGAAGGCCAGGATGGTGGTGGGTACCAGGACCGCTACCTGTTTGCCGTTGTCTACGGCTTTGAAGGCAGCCCGGATGGCCACCTCGGTCTTGCCGAAACCCACGTCCCCGCAGATAAGACGGTCCATCGGCCGTTCGCTTTCCATATCGGCCTTTACGTCTTCGGTGGCCGAGCTTTGGTCGGGGGTGTCCTCGTAGAGGAACGAGGCTTCCAGCTCGTGTTGCAGGTAGCTGTCCGGGGCATAGGCGTGGCCCTGTTCCAGGCGGCGTTTGGCGTATACCTTGATCAGGTCGAAGGCGATCTGCTTGACCCGCGACTTGGTCTTTGCTTTCAGTTTTTTCCAGGCGGCCGATCCCAGTTTGTAAATCTTGGGCACAGCTCCGTCCTTGCCGTTGTACTTGGCGATCTTATGGAGGGAGTGGATGCTCACGTACAGGATGTCGCGGTCGCCGTAGATGAGTTTGATGGCCTCCTGTTGCCGGCCTTCCACCTCGATCTTCTGCAAGCCCCCGAACTTCCCGATGCCGTGGTCTATATGGGTCACGTAATCGCCCACTTCCAGCTTGTTGAGCTCCTTCAGGGTAATGGCCTGCTTTTTGGCGTAGCCGTTGCGCAGGTGGAAGCGGTGGTAGCGTTCAAAGATCTGGTGGTCCGTATAGCAGCAAAGCCCGAGGGCCTCCGACTGGAATCCCTGGTAGAGGGGCATCACCAGGGTGGTATAGGGGACTTCCCGTCCGATCTCCTCAAAGATGTCGTGAAAACGGCGGGCCTGTTGGTCCGAAGCGCAGAAAAGGTAGTTCCGCATCCCCTTCTGGTGGTTCTCGCGCAGGGTGTCTATCAGCAGGTCGAAATGCTTGTTGAAGGCCGGTTGGGGCTTTACCGGCAGCTGCAGTTCCCGCACCGCTTCCGGCGCGCCGGGCGGATCGCCTTCCAGGGCGACGAGCCGGAAGGGTTCCAGCAGCCGCTTCAGGGCTTTTCCGTCTAGGAAGAGTTCCTCCGGGCGGGCATGGGCCAGATCGGGGCTGAGACGCGTAAAAGCTTCTTTCGCCTTGGCAAACAACTGATCGAGCTTGCCGTAGCACACCCGGGGCTGGCGCACGAAGAGCAAGGTCTGGTCGGAGATATAGCTCAGAAAAGGCTCCCGGGCCTCCAGCAGCATCTTGTCGGCCACGTTGGGCACGATGCTGATCTTGGAGCGCCGGTCGGTAGAGAGCTGCGACTCCACGTCGAAGGTGCGGATGCTTTCCACCTCATTGCCGAAGAACTCGATCCGGAAGGGTTCGTCGTGGGAAAAGGAAAACACGTCCACGATGCCCCCGCGCACCGAGAATTCCCCGGGTTCGGTCACAAAGTCGGCGCGTCGGAAATGGTATTCGAAAAGGGTCTCATTCAAAAAATCGAGGGAGAGGGAATCGCCCGTGCGAATCTTGAGCGTGTTTCTTTGAAGCTCTTTCCGGGTTACCACCTGTTCGAAGAGGGCTTCCGGATAACTCACGATCAGGGCGGGCTTCTTGCGCGAGCCGATCCGGCTCAGCACCTCGGCGCGCAACAATACGTTTGCGTTGTCGGTATGCTCGATATCGTAGGGCCTGCGGTAACTGTCGGGGTAGAACAGTACGTCTTCGCTTCCCAGGAGTTCCTCCAGGTCGTTCAGCAGGTAGGCTGCCTCTTCCTTGTCGTCCATCAGCAGCAAAAAAGACTGTTGCTGCACCCGGAACGACTCGGCGATCATAAAGGAAAGGGAGGAGCCGCTGAGGCCCGCCAGCCGAACCTTGGCCCCGGGTTGGCGTATAGTATCCTGCAGATCCCTGAATTCAGGGGCCTGTGCAAATTGTTCCCGGATGTGGGCTACGCTCAACCGCGAAATTTTGGGCAAAAGTACGGCGGAAATCCCATTCGGGCAATTGCGGGCATCAGGCCCGGGGCCCCCGGGCCGGCTCTTCCAGGGCGATCACGCGGTCGCCGGCCAGGGCAAAGATGCGGTCGCCGGCTTCCGGGCTAAGGGCGTGGGAGCCTGTAAAGGCCCCGAAGGCCGGGAGTATGAGCTGCTGCTTGCGGAGGTAGAAGCAGGGCAGGCGGAGCTGTTGGCGGCCCGGCCCGGCCAGGCGGACAGCCGGGTGGATATGGCCCGATACATTGAAAAGGGTGTCGGCCTCTTCGGGTTCGTGCGTAAGAAGGAACGGGCCGTTTTCCCAGCGTTCCCGCCAGCGCATCCCAAGGGCTTCATAGCGGAGGGGCGATAGGATGTCGTGGTTGCCGCATACCAGTTCCAGACGGGCCGTGCTGCCGCGGGCCCATTGTTCGAACAGCAGCCATTCCCGGTTTATGTGCGAATGGAAGAGGTCGCCTAGAAAACAGATGGAGCGGGGACCAAAGTACGCTGACACTTCCCGGAGCCGTTCAAAATTTCGCAGCAGCGCCCTGCGGGGCACGGCCGCCCCGTGCTTGCGGAAATGCATCACCTTTCCCAGGTGCAATTCGCTTATCAGCAGCATGGAAGGCCTTTCCCAGTAAACCACCCCCCAGGGGTGCAGAGCCATGGCTTCGCCGGCGATTTCGAGTTCGTGCAGCATACCGGCAAAGGTATCAAAACGGCGGGAAGCTCCAACCCGGCCGGGTCGGTGTTATCGCCTTTTCCGGGAGGTGAGGATCTGGGTCATCTTGCGGATGCGGTCGGCCAGCCGTTCGGAAGAGAGTTTTTCCCGCAGGCGGTCGGTAATGATGGGAAAGGAAAACGGCGTGGGGTTCTGGCAGGGCTTCCACACCATCCGTTGCCGGCCGATGCGCTCCAGGGCCAGGCGCAGCCGACCCTCTTCCAGCTGGTGTTCGAAGGTTTCCCGGAAGGCCTGCAAAAAGAGCAGGTGGTCGGGCTCGTAGTCGCGGAACACCTCAAAGAGGAGCTGGGCATTGCTCTGCAGGTGCTTCATCTGGATGTTCTTCTTCGGGTAGCCGCTGAACACCAGGCCGCTGATTACGGCTATGTCGCGAAACTTCCGGCGTGCCATCTCGGTGGCATTCAGGCTTTTCTCCAGGTCGTCGAGCAGGTAGTCGGTACTGAACAGGTCGTTGTCCAGCACCATCTGCATGTCTACCTCCTGGTCGGAAAGAAGCTCGAAGCCGTAGTCGTTGTAGGCCAGCGAAAAGGTGATCGGGGCCAGCAGGCTGATGCGGTAGCTGAGCAGGCTCGCCATGGCCTCGTGCACGAAGCGCCCCTCGAACGGGTAAAGGATATGGTGAAAGCCGTCCTGGGATTGAAAGGTTTCAATCAGGAATTCGTCGGGCCCGGGCACGATGCTCTCTTCCCGTTGCCGCTCAAAAAGGGGCGCCAGCGCCCTGATTTCGTCAGACTGGCTCTTTAAGGGCAGGGCAGCCGAATACAATTCTTCCCGCAACAATTGAGACATCTCGCTCGAAAGGGTGAGCCGCCCCCCCATCCAGCTGGGAGTCTTGGAGCTTTTGTCGGATGAGTTCCGAACCAGGGCCACCATGTCTTTGATGCGGATGAATTCGAGGTTTCGGCCGGCAAAGGTGAACACATCGCCGGGCTGCAATTTGGAGATGAACCACTCCTCGATCGTGCCGATGTACCCGCCTTTCTGGTATTTCACCTTGATGTCTGCATCGCCGACAATGGTGCCGATCTGGAAGCGGTGCCTCAGGGCCACGCCCCGGTTGGTCACCAGAAAGCGGCCGTCGGGCTGTACTTCCACCTTTTTGTACTCGTCATAGCTCTGCAGGCTCTGGCTGCCCAGCACCAAAAAATTGAGCAGCCACTCCCATTGCTCGCGCGAAAGGGCCTGATAGCAAAAGGTCCCGGAAACTTCCCGGTATAGTTCTTCCGGATAAAATCCATCCGATACGGCCAGGGTAGTCAGGTACTGCACCAGTACGTCAAAGCTGGCCAGGTACGGGGTGCGGTCTTCCACCGCCCCGGTGCGAACGGCCTGCTGCAGGGCTGAGGCCTCCACCAGCTCGATGGCATGGGTGGGCAGAAAATAGATGCGGCTCTCCTGCCCCGGGCGATGCCCGCTGCGGCCGGCGCGCTGCAGAAAACGCGCCACCCCCTTGGGGCCGCCGATCTGGACCACGGTCTCCACGGGGGCAAAGTCTACCCCCAGGTCCAGGCTGGAAGTACAAACCACGGCCCGGAGGCTTTCGTTGCGGATGGCCTGTTCGACCCACAGCCGGGTTTCCTTGTCGATGCTGCCGTGGTGCATGGCGATCTCCCCGGCCAGTTCGGGATGCTTTTCCAGCAATTTCTGGAACCAGATCTCGCATTGGCCCCGGGTGTTGGTAAAGAGCAGGGTGGTTTTGCTTTGCTCGATTATGGGGATTACCGATTCCAGGAGGTGGAGGCCCAGATGCCCGCGCCAGGGGAAGGACTCCATCTTTTTCGGGAGCAGGCTTTTCACCACAATCTTCTTGTTCAGTTGCGCCCGGATCAGAACCGAATCAGCATAGGCCTGCGAACCGGGGCCGAGGAGCACCTGCCGGGCCTGGTCCAGGTTGCCGATGGTGGCCGAAATGCCCCAGATCCTCAGGTCGCGGCAAACGGTCTTCAGACGGGAGAGGGCCAGTTCCATCTGCACCCCCCGCTTGCTGCCCAGCAATTCGTGCCATTCGTCCACCACAATGGCGTAGCAGTCCCGGAAAGCGGTGGCATACCCCTTGGTGGCCAGCAGCAATTGCAGGCTTTCCGGGGTGGTGATCAGCAGGTCGGGCAAGACCTTTCGCTGGCGCGCCCGTTCGGCGGAGGAAGTATCTCCCGTGCGTATGCCTACCTCAAACGGGATCCCCAGGTCGGCCGTAATGCGTTCGGCCGATTGGCGGATCTCCTGGGAGAGCGCCCGCAGCGGGGTAATCCACACCGCTTTCAGGCCGGCCTTGCGCCGGACCCTGAAATCGGGATGCAACTTCATGTAATGCAGCAATATCGGGAACCAGAGGGCATAGGTCTTGCCGCTTCCCGTAGGGGCGTTCAACAAGCCGTGCTTTCCGCTGAGAAATGCCTCCCAGGTCTCGTGCTGGAAGGCAAAAGGTTCCCAGCCCTGGTCGGAGAACCAGGTCGCTGCCAAATCCAGTAGCGCTCGCTCATCGGGGCGGGTGGGTGTCATGCCGGCATGGGAAGGTAAAGTGCCCTGTGAAGGTACGTATTATTCGCAAGGCAAACGCCCCCGAGGCGGCCTGCCCCGGGAGCAAAGAATTAGGGCCTGCCTGCTGGGAAAAGGTTTTTAATTGGGTATATTTGCCACAAAAATCAGACCCTCACATGCCCATTCTTGATCTGTACAACCATTCCGAACAACGCCGGAACCTGGCTCATTTCGCGGCCCTGGCATCCCTGGCCGCCGTCGACGGAGAGGTAAACCCTGAGGAAAAGGCCATCCTGGACCGTTTTGCCAATAAGTTGAATATCACCGAAGCCGAATACAGGGAGGTGATGAAAAAGGAAAACAAATACCCGGTGGAGGCGCCCTTTGAGATGGAGAAACGGTACGAACGGCTGTTCGATTTTTTCCGGCTGATCTATTCGGACCACGCCATAGATCAGGAAGAAATGGTTCTGGTCAGGAGATATGCCATTGGGGTGGGCTTCAGCGCCGATAAGGCCGATACCATAATCGCCCGTTCCGTGGCCATTTTCAGCGGACGTGTCGACTTCGAGGATTACCTCTACCTGATGAAACAGAAAAAGTAGGACATCAGGCGTATTGCGCCATAAACGATTCCGCTTTTTCGACCATCCGCGGGCTGCCGCAGAAAAACGGCACCCGCTCGTGCAATTCCCCGGGCTGGATCTCCAGGATGCGCCGATAGCCGTCAGAGGCTTTGCCACCTGCCTGTTCGGCCAGAAAGGCCATGGGGTTGCACTCGTAGAGCAGGCGCAGTTTCCCATTCGAATTCAGGCTGCTTTTGGGGTAGAGGTAAATGCCGCCCTTTATCAGGTTCCGGTGGAAGTCGGAGACCAGCGAGCCTATGTAGCGGGAGGTATAGGGCCTGTCGCCTTCCTCCTTCTGACAATACTTGATATAGTCTTTAACCCCTTGCGGGAAATGGATGTAGTTCCCCTCGTTTACCGAGTAGATGCGCCCGGTCTCGGGAAACTCCATATTCGGGTGCGAGAGGTAGAAGGTGCCTATGGCAGGGTTCAGCGTAAACCCGTTTACCCCGTGGCCCGTGGTGTAGACCAGCATGGTGGAGGTGCCGTAGATGATGTACCCGGCCGCCACCTGGTTTATGCCCGGCTGCAAAAAGTCCTTCAGGGAAACCGGGCTCCCGCTGGGGGTAATGCGCCGGTAGACCGAGAAGATGGTCCCCACCGAGACATTTACATCGATATTGGATGAGCCGTCGAGGGGGTCGATAAGCACCACGTATTTGTTCTGGTGGTTTTCATCCAGGGAATTCACCGTGATGAAATCGGTTTCCTCCTCCGAAGCGATGCCGCAAACGATTTCCCTGTTTTTGAGGGCCTTGATGAACTTTTCATTGGCCAGCACATCCAGCTTTTGCTGGCTTTCGCCCTGTACGTTGGTTTCGCCGGCCGACCCCAGGATGTCGATGAGCCCCGCCTTGTTCACCTCGTGATTCACTACTTTTGCGGCCAGGCGAATGGCGTTGATGAGCTTGGAAAGTTCTCCGGTGGAATATTGGAATTCGGCCTGGTTCTCGATAATGAATTCGCCCAGGGTCTTCGTTTTCCACTGCATACAGGAAGGCTTAGGTTCTTATGCCCACAAATATCGCGTATTTTGTGAAACTACAACGTTTTCGCCCGCGGGCTGTTTTTGAAATATTTTAACTTTGAGTTTTATTTGTAACAGATATGAAGTATACCATTCGCCAGGCCCGTGAAGAGGACATGGCCGATGTGCTGGGCCTCATCCGCGAACTGGCCGTATTTGAAAGAGAACCGGACGCGGTGGAGGTGACCCTGGAGCAGCTCAGGGCAGACGGATTTGGAGCAGACCCCAAATT
>DATIPV010000044.1:0-5989 GCA_035471525.1 Robiginitalea sp. | reverse complement strand
ATAATGGCTTGAAGGGTTTTATACGTCGGAATCCTCGTCGTCTTCCATTTCGATATCCGGGATATCTTCTTCCGGATCTTCGTTCTGGAAGTCGTCGAAATCGTCTTCTTCGTAATTCGCCATCGTTTTTTCCAACTTGGCGCTTATTTTCACTAGGAATTTGGTGTCGTCCGTAGAAACCTCTACCGCCTCGATCCGCTCTCCCTGCGCATTGCGGAAAGTGATGATCTGGTCTTCGTCATAGCCGTCCGGATACTTCTCCACCAGAAGTTTCAGAACCTCGGGTGTAAGCTTCTTGAAATCTACTATGACGCGCTTCTTATTATCCATAGTTACATGTTCAAAAGATAGGCAAAAATTAAAGGTGCAACAATAGTCGCGTCGCTTTCAATAATAAATTTCGGGGTGTCTATCCCGAGCTTTCCCCAGGTGATTTTCTCGTTCGGAACAGCCCCGGAATACGACCCGTAACTGGTGGTGCTGTCGCTTATCTGGCAGAAGTAGCTCCAGAAGGGGGTGTCGGTCCGTTCCATATCCTGATACAACATGGGCACCACGCATATCGGGAAGTCGCCTGCAATACCGCCCCCGATCTGGAAGAAGCCGATCCCTTTCCCCGAATTGGCGGTATACCAGTCGGCCAGGAATGCCATGTATTCGATCCCCGATTTCACGGTAGAGGCTTTGAGCTCCCCTTTCAGAACATAAGACGCGAAGATGTTGCCCATAGTGCTGTCTTCCCAGCCCGGGCAAACCAGGGGCAGGTTCGCCTCGGCCGCGGCATACATCCAGGAATTTTTGATGTCGATTTCGTAATACGGCTCGAGCACTCCCGAAAGAAGCAGCTTATACATGTATTCATGCGGGAAATACCGCTCCCCGGCCTCATCGGCGGCCTTCCAGAGTTCAAAGATGTGTTTCTGAAGCCTGCGGAAGGCTTCTTCTTCGGGGATGCACGTATCGGTAACCCGGTTCAGGCCCTTTTCGAGGAGCTCCCATTCGTCCTGAGGGGTCAGGTCCCGGTAATTCGGGAGGCGCTTGTAGTGGCTGTGCGCCACCAGGTTCATAAGATCTTCTTCCAGATTGGCCCCGGTACAGGAAATGATATGCACTTTATCCTGGCGGATCACCTCAGCGAAAATACGGCCCAGCTCGGCCGTGCTCATGGCGCCCGCCAGGGAAACCAGCATTTTGGCGCCTCCGCTCAACTGGTCCTCATACGCCTTGGCCGCATCTACCAGGGCAGCAGCATTGAAATGCCGGTAATAATAGGTGATGAAATCTGAAATGGGTCCTTTCTTGGCTGTCATTCTAATGGTAGTTTATTCGGGAGGGCCGGCTGATCGGGCAGGGTAAATGGCCTGCGCCACGCCTAAGGAGCAAAGCGGCCCGAACCTTCTTTCAATGGTGTTTATTGCTGTGGTGTTCTACTGAAGCTTCCTCGCGGCTATCGTTGATTTCATAGCCCAGGATGCGCAGGTGGTCTTCGGCCCGCTGCTGCTCGCTGAATACCGAGACGTGCAAAGCCCCTGAGGCGTCGCGGTCGATAAGCAGGTGTTTCGGGTGCGGGATCAGGCAATGCTGCAACCCGCCGTACCCCCCAATGGTTTCCTGATAGGCCCCGGTATTGAAAAACCCGATGTACAGCGGTTTGGCCGAGTGGAATTTGGGAAGATAAATGGCGTTCATGTCTTGCTGGCTGTTGTAATAATCGTCGCTGTCGCAGGTGAGCCCGCCCAGCAAGACCCGCTCATAGGGGTCGTTCCATCGATTGACCGGCAGCATGATAAAACGCTTGTTGATGGCCCAGGAATCGGGCAGGGTCGTGATAAACGAACTGTCGATCATGTTCCACTTCTCCCGATCGTTCTGTTGCTTCTGGTATAATACCTGGTACAGCGCGCCCCCGCTCTCCCCTACGGTAAAGCTTCCGAACTCCGTAAATATGTGCGGGACCGGGATGTCTTCTTCCTCACAGGCTATCTGGATCTGGTTGATGATCTCGTCTATCATGTACTCATAATCGTAATCGAAAGTGAGGGAGTTCTTGGTCGGGAAGCCGCCGCCGATATTCAGGCTGTCGAGGCTCGGGCAGAGTTTCTTGAGCCGCACGTACACCTTGAGGCACTTGATGAGCTCGTTCCAGTAATATGCGTTGTCGCGAATGCCCGTATTGATGAAGAAATGCAGCATTTTGAGCTCCACTTTGTCGTTATCCCTGATCTGGTTCTCATAGAATGGGATAATGTCTTTATAGCCGATTCCCAGGCGGGAGGTATAAAATTCAAATTTGGGCTCCTCTTCCGAGGCGATGCGGATACCCACCTTGAAAGGCACCTCGATGCTCTCGTCCAGCAGGGAAAGTTCCTCGTAATTGTCGATGATGGGTATACAGCGGTGGTGGCCCGAATTGATGAGCCGGGCGATGTTGTCGATGTAGGCCGCCCGCTTGAAGCCATTGCAGATCACGTAGGTATCATCGTCGACCAGTCCTTCCTCCTTGAGCCGGTTTACAATGTCGATATCGAAAGCCGAAGAGGTCTCGATGTGGATGTCGTTCTTTAACGCCTCCTGGAACACATAATGAAAGTGGGAGCTTTTGGTGCAGTAGGCATAGAAATATTTGCCGTCGTACTCGTGCTTCTCCATGGCCCTGGCGAACCACGTCTTGGCTCTTTGGATGTTCTCGGAAATTTTGGGCAGGTAGGTGAATTTCAGCGGGCTGCCGTATTTCTCAATGAGCTGCATCAGGGGCACGCCGTGGAACCGGAGCCCGGATTCGTCCAGGTCGAATTCCTCGGTTGGGAAATAATAGGTTTGATCGATCAGATCGCGGTACGTAATGTTCATTTTGTGGATTCTTGCAGATTACAAAGCGACTATACTCCCTGGCCCCACTTCCTTTCCCGGCAATCCTAACCTGTTCATTCGGTTTATTGCGTTTGGTTGTTCCGGCCGCGACCGGGGCCCTGGCTAAACGGGTGCAAATGAAATTAAAATTATCAATAAAAAAACCAAATTCAAGTTTTTTTTTGACCCTTGGCCCAACAGGCTCTCAGGCCTTGTTTTACCGGGCCTGGCCAACGTGCCCCGGCTCGCGAAAATTGTTGTAAATTAGGAGTACCTAAGACTCGTACAAAAATGAAAGGATTACACCTTACAGCCGTTCTTTGCCTGCTTGGCTGCCTTCTGGGTGCGCAACCCCTGCTTGCCCAGCCCGAACCCGGGGTCTATCTGGCCACGGAAAAAGGGGAACAGGGTTCCCGACATTACCTGCTCCTTCTTTCTGAAGACTACCTGATCCATTCGGTATACGATTCGGGCCCGGCCCACTTCGTAAGCACCCTGGGAGGGTTTTACCAAAGCGATGGCGACAGCCTGTACATTGCCCTGGAATTCAATTCGGCCTTCGGGGAAACCGGCGAAAGACAGCAGAACCTGAGTTATGGCTACACCGAGGGGAACCTGGTCCTAAACGGCCATACGGACCGTCCGTATAAACAGGAACCCTCCCTGTCGCAACCCCTGGACGGGCAATGGCTCTTTGCCACCCGGGGACCCGACACCGGGCAGGAGCGCCGCGGCAACGAAAGTCCGCGCAAGACCCTGAAATTTTTGAAGGACGGCTACTTCCAATGGATTGCCTACAACACCGAAACCATGGACTTTTCCGGAACGGGAGGCGGACGGTATGCAGCCGATAACGGCACCTACACGGAGGTGATCCTATTCTTTTCGCGCGACGATTCCCGGGTGGGTGCCGAGCTGAGCTTTCAGTTTGAACGCAAAGGGAACGACTGGCACCACACCGGCAACAACAGCCGGGGCGAGCCCATGTATGAGATCTGGGCTATCCGCCAGTAAAGAACTGCCCATAAATACATGCTTGCTATTTGCGGGAGAGATCTGATTTGCCGCCCCGCTTTTCCAGGAGCCGGATGGAGCGGATCTCGATCGCTTTATCGAGGGGTTTCAGCATGTCGTAAAGGTTTAGCGCCACCACGCTGGCCCCGTGCATGGCCTCTACCTCTACCCCCGTTTTGTAGTAGGTCTTTACCGTAACCCGTATCCGGATCTGCAACCCGTCGATCTGGTAATCGATGGCGGTGGCCTCTATGGGGATCGGATGGCAGTCGGGCAGCAAGTCGGGCGTCTTCTTGACCCCCAGCAGTCCGGCAGCCCTGCTCATCTCAAAGACATCCCCTTTCGGGACGCGGCCTTCCTCAATGGCCCGGAGGGTCTCGGGGCTGCCCACCACGACCAGGGCCTCGGCGATAGCCGTGCGAAAGGTATTCTCTTTGTGGGTGATGTCGACCATGTTATCGGTTTACTTTCCAGCTGTACGATTGGTCGCCGAACAATTCGCGCCCGAACACCGGCAATTCCTTCTTGATGCGCTCCACCACCTCGCGAAGGCCCTCAAAGGCCGCCTGCCGGTGCGGAGCCGACACGAAGACGAACAGGCAAATGCCCCCCACCGGCACCTCGCCCAGGCTGTGGTAGATATGCATGCAGCTCAGGTCGAATTTGGCAAAGGTTTCTTCCCGGATCTCGTGAATCTTTTCCAGGGCCATCTCCTCGTAGGCGGTGTAATCGATCCCCGTAACGGTTTTTCCGTCGATGTCATCGGCCCGCACCTGCCCCAGGAAGATGTCGTGGGCCCCAATACCCGTCTTCGACTGGTGCCGGGCAATCGATTCGGCAATGAATCCAGGCGCGATGGCACCGGGCACAAACAGGGTCTGTTTCTTTGTTTTGCTCATCTTCTTCGGCTGTCCTCGCTAAGGTAAGCAAGATTTGGCAGAATTCCGGCGAGGTATCGGTGCGAACAAAACCCTTCCCGGGTAGGACGAAATAAAAAGTATTCATAAATTCGCAGACCCTTTCAGGCCCCGTAGTTCAACGGATAGAATAGAAGTTTCCTAAACTTTAGATCCAGGTTCGATTCCTGGCGGGGCTACAGATAAGCACAAAATACCACGGCGCAAGCGCCGTGGTATTTCATTTCCAGAGTTGGCCGTCAAAAGCTCGCTTTTGTAAGGCCGGCGAAGGAAATGAAATCAGGGCTGGCGAAGCCAGGCCTGGGTATTTTGTATTTTCAGAATGAGCCCCATTCAAGAACACCGAGCGAAGCGAAGGTATCTCCTGGCGGCCGCGCAGAAAGCTTGCTTTCTCAAGCGGGCCGAGGGAAATAAAACCCGGATTGCGATAGCAAGCCGGTGTTTGGGTATTTTCAGCATGAGTCACTCTCAGGAACAGCGAGCGCAAGCGAGCTATCTCCTGGCGTCCAGCGCACTTTTTATTTGTAAACCAAGAAATCATTTTATCTTTGCATCCGCATTGGCTCCGTAGTACAATGGATAGTATGTGGGTTTCCGGTACCCAAGATCTAGGTTCGATTCCTAGCGGGGCTACAAATAAGCACTAAAACACCCCGGCAAATGCCGGGGTGTTTTATTTCCGGAGCCGGCCGTCAAAAGCGTGCTTTTGTAAGGACGGTGAGGGAAATAAAACCAAGGCTTGGGTATCCAAGCCTTGGGGTTTTGGTATTTTCAGAATGAGCCCCATTTAGGAACAACGCTGTGCAACAGCGTTATCTCCTAGCCATTCACTCAAGTAGTAACAAAAATAAAATCCAGGCTGGCAAAGCCAGGCCTGGGTAATTTGTATTTTCAGACTGAGCACTCATTGGGAACAACGTCGCAAAGCTGCTTTATCTCCTAGCGGGGCTACAAAGTACAGGCGATAAGGCCCCTATTTCAGGGGCTTTGTTACTTTCTACGGATAAACCTCGTGCTTCAATAGAAAAGGCCCCCAAGTGTGGTCGCATACACCCAGGAGCCTTGCTGCCCTTGTATTTCACCTCAGTCAGCTTTGTAATCATTGGCTTTGAATTGGGCGAACAGGCATATTGCAGATAGCACTCATCCAAAGTTGTGGTCACCGTGTACCCTATTGCGTCTACGTCGGTAAGGTAGACCCCATTGAG
>DATIPV010000043.1:0-3039 GCA_035471525.1 Robiginitalea sp. | reverse complement strand
CCCGGGCACATACGAGAACCGCACCCGGTCGAATTCAATGGCCCCGCTCATGTGGGGCACTTCCAGGTTGCCCGAATCCTCAATACGGCTTTCGGTGTCGAGTATCTTGAAGACCCGGCCGGCGGCCACCATGCCCATCTGCAGCGTATTGAATTTATCGGCGATCTGCCGCAAGGGGCGGAACAGCATTTCGATGAGCAGGATAAAGGCAAAGATATTCCCGAGGTTCTGGGTCGAGGGGTCGTTGATGTCCTGCAGCACCCCGTACCACGCCACCAGGCCAATGGCAATGGCCCCGACGATCTCGGCTATCGGGAAGAAGAAGGAGTTGTACCAGACGGTCTTGAGCCAGGCGTCCTGATGCTTTTTGTTGATGGCCCGGAATTTGGCGCTTTCCACATCCTCCCTGCCGAACAACTGTACCACCTTCATGCCGGTGAGCCGCTCCTGCACAAAGGAGTTCAGGTTAGCCACCTGGGCGCGCACCTCGGTGAAGGCCACCTTCATCTTTTTCTGAAATACCCGGGTGGCGTACAAAATAAGCGGAAGGATGGCAAAGACGATCAGCGCCAGCTTCCAGTTGAGCCAAAGCATGATAAACGAGGCCGCAAGCATTTTTAGCAGATCGGCCACAATCATGAAAAAGCCCTGGGAGAAGATCTCGCCGATGCGCTGCATATCGGCCACGGCCCGCGTAACCAGCACCCCGATGGACGATTTGTTGTAGTATTCCATGCGAAAGCCCAGCATGCGGCCGAAGAGTTCCTTGCGCATGTCTTTGATGACCGATTCGCCCAGCCAGTTGGCGTAATAGGTAAACAGGAGCTGGCATACCACCTGCCCGATGAGCACCCCGAGCATGGCCAGGGAGAGCGTAAGCAGGTAATCGGAGTCTTTCAGCTTGATCGCCTTGTCGACGATTTCGCGGAGGATCATGGGCGTGAACACCGAAAAGACCGTGAGCAGGATGGCCGCCAGGGCCGTCGCGTAATAGGTAAGCCGGTACGGGCGGGTGCGTGTGAGCACGCGGCGCAGCAGGTCCAGGTCAAAGGCGGTGCCGGATTCTTTAGCCATCTGTATAGATCCCTTGGGGGTAGACAAGTTCGGTCAAATATAGGCCTTTTGCAGGTACGGAAGCCCCGGCCTCAGACCGGTTGCGGCTTTTTATGATGGCCTTAACATCTTCGGGTTTCAGGCTTCCCTTGCCAACCAGGAGCAAGGTCCCCACCACCGCCCGCACCATGTTGCGCAAAAAGCGGTCGGCGGTAATGGTGAACACCCACAGGTCGCCTTCGGCCTCCCACCGCGCTTCCCGTATTTCGCAATGGTAGGTTTTTACGTCGGTATTCGAACGGGAAAAACATTTGAAATCGGTGAACTCAAACAAATGGGCAGCCGCTTCGTTCATAGCCCCGATATCGAGCGGGCGCTGCACCCAATGGGCCGAATCGATGCGGAACGGGTCTTTGTGCTGCAACAGTTCGTAGCGGTAGGTCCGGCTCAGGGCGTCGAAGCGCGCATGGGCGTCGGGTTTTACGGGTCGAACGGAACGAACGGCTATATCGCGGGGCAGGAAGGCGTTGAGGCGCACCAGGAACGCTTCGGGCAAGGGTTCGGCCCAGTCAAAATGAGCCACCATCTTCCGGGCATGCACCCCGGTATCGGTGCGCCCTGCCGCCACCATCACGAGCTTGCCGCCCAGCAGGGTGCCGGTGCAGTCTTCGAGCACCTCCTGCACGGTCAGGGCATTGGGCTGCCGCTGCCAGCCGTGGTAGGCGGTACCCAGGTAGGCGAATTCGAGGAAGTAGCGCATGGTCTGGTTTTACCGGGCAAATATAGCCGGTTTAAAATATCTTCTGTCTGTGTCTTTGACGGAGGAAATTTGTGAACCTCGCGCTTGCAGCGCGACACGCTCGATTTCCTCTTTCTTTTGCTCGCCCAAAAGAAAGAGGGTAAGAAAAAGGCGTTTCCGGCGAACTTCTGCCCCTTAAATCTACGTTAGGGCTGAGGCACTCCGCTTAACCTGCGCGACCCAAAGGTCGCTCCGAACCGGCTGAACTTCGTTGGCCTCTCCCCTTCCTTGATTTATTACGGGGCAGAACTAATGCCGGCGCACGGCTTCGCCGGAATTTAGATTACCGGATACGTTGATTCAGTCTGATCATGATTTTCAAACTTCCAAATTTGAAATCCGAATCCCTTTTTTACGTAGGAAAGCCTTTACGATAAGTATAATTCATTGAATTTCATTATCGTACATATTTTTTTGTACATTAACTAGCTAACAATCAAAATCAACCCATTATGAAAAAACTATTCACCCTTTTGGGGCTGCTGGCAGTTTTGACTGTCTCGGCCCAGGAGTATTACTTCACGACCTACAACTTTACCGTTGCCCCCGAGAATGGAGGGACCGTGTACAGATTGTTTAATGACTACTTCTCCAAAAACAAACCGGAGGGGGTAACGGTTTCCCTGTATGAAAACCATTTCAAAGACCATTCAGCGAATTTTACCCATTCCGTAGTATTCTCTGGGTCGCTCGATGCCGTTAACGCCATTTATGCAGGCGGTTCCAATGCTGCCTGGGATTTGTTCCTCACCCGTGTGAATCAGCACATCAAAGCAAATCACAGTTCCGCCATGGGCAGCACTCTGGCCGTGATCGGCGATACCAGCCAGAAGCATCCCTTCCAGCTCCTCGCCCTCCTGCAAGTGGATAACGGGAGCACCTTTGTGGAAAACTGGAAAAAGATCAATGCGATGAATCCGGAAGGGCGCGTGGTCTCGGTGGGCAACATACAGGCCGGAAGATCGCCGGATGGAGCTAATTTTTGGATCGTCAACGGCTTTAAGGATATGAAGTCGGCCATGGGAGGGCTCAACCGCCTGATGACTGAGGCCCAGCGCGAAGCCCGGAGTAAGGCGATGCAAGAAGTCAGCGAATCGTGGGGCGGCGAGGTACGGTGGGTCCGTAATGGCCTGCGCGTCCTGATGGGTCAGTGGTAGCAACCACTTCGCGCGAAAGCAAAGCCCGAT
>DATIPV010000042.1:0-3441 GCA_035471525.1 Robiginitalea sp. | reverse complement strand
GGCCGACTACCTTGAGCGCATCTACACCGCTGATGAATTTGAATTTCGCAGCAGCGGGCTCCGCGAGCTGGATTTCGCCCTGCTGGAACAGCAGCACCTGCTTATTCTGAATGAATTGCCCGATATACCCGAATCGCTGGGCCGGGCCTTGCAGGCCTTTCTTCAGGCGGGGGGAACCCTCCAGGTGATCCCCGCCGCGGACGCCCGCCTGGAGAGCTATAACCCATGGCTGGGGGCGATCAGCGGCATGCAATTGGGTGCCTCCCCGGCCGGCCCGTCCTACATTACCGGCGTGCTTTTCAACCACCCCCTGTATCGGGATGTCTTTGAGGGGGAAGTGGCCAATTTCGAATATCCCTCGGCCAACGCCCATTTTACCCTGGAAGCAGGGGCATCGGCCCCGCTCACCTTTCAGAACGGCGATCCTTTTCTGGCTGTACGCGACAAGACGTACCTTTTCACGGCAGCCCTGAATCCGGCCAACAGCAATTTCGGGCAATCGCCTCTGATCGTGCCCACATTTTATGCCCTGGCGCGACAAAGCCTCCCATTTCCGGAGCTCTATTACACCATCGGGGTGCCGGCAGCACTCGATTTGGAACTGCCCCTGGCGGAGAATCGCATTTTCAGGCTGCAAAGCCCGGGCTACGATTTTATTCCCTACCAGCAGGCCTATGCCCGTAAAACACGGCTATCTTTCGGCCCCGAACCCATACGGGACGGGAACTTCACCCTTTTTCAGGGAGAACGCAGCACCGGTACGGTGAGCTTTAATTACCCGCGCTCCGAGGGTTCGGCCTATTACCCCCCGTCAAACTTCCCGGCCTGGGTAACCCGTCACGCCGATCTGCGGTCGCTGATCGAATCTCATCAAAATGAGACAGAGATTCGGTCGCTTTGGAAATGGTTTGTTATTTTAGCGCTGTTGTTTGCGGCGGCAGAAATGATCCTTCAAAAATTCTTGCGATGACCCTATTACTTAAGGCAGCCACCCTCGTCGATGCGAGCCAGCCAAGACTCAACGGCAAAAAGCGGGACATCCTGATAGAAAACGGCAGAATCAGCCAGATTGCCGCACGGATTAAGCCCCCGACAGGTTGCAAGACCCTCGCGCTGGATAACCTGCACGTCTCGGCAGGCTGGTTCGACACCAGTGTGAGTTTCGGCGAACCCGGATACGAGGAACGGGAAACGATTTCAGGCGGCCTTCGGGTGGCCGCCGCCAGCGGATTTACGGGTATCGTCCTCAATACCGCCACCCGGCCGGTTCCTGACACGAGCGGGGACATTGTATTTTTGAAGGAGACTGCCCGGCGGGCCGTAACGGAGCTCTACCCCCTGGGGGCACTGAGCCTGGGTTCCAAGGGGGAAGACCTGGCCGAATTGTACGACATGCACGGGGCGGGAGCCGTCGGATTCAGCGATTACAAGCACTCCGTGGAGAATCCGAATCTCCTGAAGCTGGCCTTGCTGTACGCTCAGCACTTTAACGGGCTTATTTTCTCCTTTCCCCTGGACGCGCAACTGGGTGCCAAAGGGCAGATGCACGAAGGGGAATCGGCGGTGCGCCTCGGTTTGCGGGGGATTCCTGCACTGGCCGAGGAACTGCGCATATCGCGCGACCTGGCCCTGCTCGAATACACGGGAGGCAAACTCCACATTCCCCTGGTATCTACCCGCCAATCGGTGGAACGCATCGCAGAGGCGAAAAAGCGCGGCCTGGATGTAAGCTGCAGCGTGGCTATTCACAACCTGGCCTTCACAGACCGGGAACTGGAAACCTTCGACAGCGTCTTTAAGGTAATGCCTCCCCTGCGTTCTGAAAGCGATTGCAAAGCATTGCGCAAAGCGCTGAAAGACCGGGTTATCGATTTTGTGAGCAGCGACCACTGTCCGATGGACATCGAAGAGAAGCGCATGGAATTCGACCTGGCTGCTTTTGGCTCCCTGGGTCTGGAATCGGCCTTCGGTGTTCTCAACGGGCTTTTCGGCCTGGAAGCCAGTGTGGAGATGCTCACCCGGGGCCGCCAGCGCTTCGGGCTGCCCCCGGCCCGGTTGCAGGAGGGCGAACGGGCCCTGCTGAGCCTGTTTAACCCCGACCTGGAATACACGCCTCAGGAACAGGACCTGCTGTCGGCGTCCAAAAACTCCATGTATATCGGAAAACCGTTACGCGGCAAAGCGTATGGCGTGGTGGTCGGAGCCAAAACCAATCTGTAGATGCAGGTCAGTCCACAAGCCAGAACCATCGCCGTAGTGGCCTACCTGACCCTGGTGGGGGCCCTTATAGCCATAACCATGAATGCCGAGCCCAAACACCCCTTCGGCCGATTTCACTGCAGGCAGGCCTTTGGTCTGCACATCGGCTTCCTGGGCTTTGCCCTTTTTCTGAGTTCCTGGTTCAATTATTACGCCTGGATCGGGCTGTATATATGTTATTTTGCCTTGTGGATATACGGATTCCTGGGGGCTTTGCAGTATGAGCAGCGCCTGGTGCCACTGGTTGGCCCGTATTTTCAGAAATGGTTCACTTTTATCCGCTGAAATGCAACCGGCCAAGCTATCCCTGCACCACCTGTTGCGCCCCGATTCAGGGAAGCTGAGCCCTGCCCCGGTCCTGTTCTTGCTCCACGGATACGGAAGCGATGAAGAAGACCTCTTCTCCTTTGCCTCGGAATTGCCCGACGACCTGTTTGTGATTTCGGTGCGCGCCCCGAACCGCCTTCAACCCTTCGGATATGCCTGGTACGCCATTAATTTCAGCGCAGAACAGGGCAAATGGAGCGACCTGGAGCAGGCTGTTGCATCGAGGGATGCCATCGCCCGTTTTATCGAAGAGGCAATCGCTGCTTACCAGCTGGACAAAAACAATGTTAACTTGCTGGGTTTCAGTCAGGGAGCTATCCTGGCTTATGCGCTGGCTTTATCATACCCTGAACGCTACCGTACCCTGGTTGCCCTGAGCGGATATATTGATCCGGGCACGCTGCACCCCGATTACCGGGCCAAAGACCACGGGCAACTCCAGGTGTATGCCTCGCACGGGCAACTCGACATGGTAATACCGCCGGCCTGGGCCCAGCAGGCCTCCCATTTCCTGTCTGAACTGAATATCGCCCACCGGTATGAAGAATATCCGGTCGGGCACGGCGTAAGCGGGGATAATTTCGCGTCCTTCCGGCGCTGGATGAACGGGAAGTATTAGTTGCTGCGGGTGTAGAGCAAATGGTCCAGCAGCGTAAAATCGACGCTCCGGTCGTCCTTCAGGTGGTATTCCAGCAAGATTTCCCCCCAGTATCTCCCGTCTGAAAAATCGGCCAGAATCCACTGGTGATTCAGCACCTTGATCTTGTTGATCTTGAAGTCGTTCTCCATGCCCTCGTAGGGCACCAGCGGATTATTGCCCTTCCTTTCGTTGGTTTCCAGCAACTTGTCGGCAAT
>DATIPV010000041.1:0-3763 GCA_035471525.1 Robiginitalea sp. | reverse complement strand
CTTATTTCCTGATCGGCGCCATGCTGCCCGAAACCTGGACAGAAGGCGGGAAGGTCTTTACCTCCCTGGGCGTTTTCTGGGCCACCATCGCCGGTCTGGTAGCCGGGTTGCTGGTGGGCAAGATTACCGAATACTACACGGGCACCGGCACCAAGCCGGTAAGTGCCATCGTACGGCAGTCAGAGACCGGTTCGGCCACCAACATCATCGCCGGCCTCGGGGTGGGCATGATGTCCACGGCCATCCCGATCTTGCTGATCGCCGCTGCCATCCTGGTATCCCACCATTTTGCCGGCCTATATGGTATTGCCATCGCCGCTGTTGGGATGCTGGCCAATACGGGCATCCAGCTGGCCGTTGACGCCTACGGGCCCATCTCCGACAACGCCGGGGGCATCGCCGAAATGGCCGAGCTCCCCAAGGAGGTCCGTCAGCGCACCGATAAACTGGACGCCGTGGGCAATACCACCGCTGCCATTGGAAAAGGATTTGCCATCGCCTCGGCCGCCCTCACCGCCCTGGCGCTTTTTGCCGCCTTTATGAAGACCGCAAACGTATCCTCCATCGACGTATCGCGGCCGGATATCATGGCCGGCCTGCTGGTAGGGGGCATGCTGCCCTTCGTATTCTCTGCCCTGGCCATGAATGCCGTGGGACGGGCCGCCATGTCGATGATCGAGGAAGTGCGCCGCCAGTTCCGCGAAATCCCCAAACTGAAGGCCGCCCTGGAGGTGATGCGGAAATACGATTCCGATATGAGCAAGGCCACCGCCGCCGATCGCAAGATCTTTGAAGAGGCCGACGGCGTAGCTGAGTACGAAAAGTGCGTGGCGATCTCCACCCAGGCTTCCATCAAGGAAATGGTGCTGCCCGGCCTGATGGCCATCGCCGTACCGGTAGCCGTGGGCTTTATAGGAGGCGCCGAGATGCTCGGAGGGCTCCTGGCCGGGGTAACTACTGCAGGGGTACTCATGGCTATCTTCCAGTCGAATGCCGGAGGCGCCTGGGACAACGCCAAAAAAATGATCGAGGAGCAGGGCCGCAAGGGCACCGATGCCCACAAGGCAGCCGTAGTGGGCGATACCGTGGGCGATCCGTTCAAGGACACCTCAGGGCCTTCGCTGAACATCCTGCTGAAATTGATCTCTGTGGTGGCCCTGGTAATCGGGCCCAGCATTGCCCTGTCGGCCGAATCCGTGGCCGCCTATACCGGGCAGCAGGTCGAAGTGAGCAGAAAGGTCGAAGTGAACATGGAAAGGAACGAAGATGGCACCGTAACGGCCTATGTGACCACCACGAACGAATCCAATGGCGAAACCTCTGTTTCTGAGCAGACCTTTACCGGTACGGAAGAGGAAGTAAAGACCCAGATCGCTGCCTTGCGCGATGAGGGAACTATAATCGAATTGCAGCGCGAACAGAAAGCCGAAAACCAGCCCTAGCGCCCGATCTCCGGAAAAATGACAAACCCCGCCCAGGCGGGGTTTTTTTGTCTCTCCCTGAAAAAACGGGAGCTCGTGTTTGCGGGGATAGGCCAGGAGTACTAACTTCCGGGTTCATGAAAAGACACGCGATTTTAATCCGGAGGCACTGAGATGGGTTGGCTGGGCAGAATCGATCCGCTGCAGATAGTGGCGTTTCAGAGCTACGGGACAGCCGGCAGGCTCTACGTCCGGGGCAGGGCGCTGGAAGACGAGGCCATTGACCTGGCCCAAAAAGGAACCGTACAACTGCTGCTGAGCTCCTGGAAGCGCTTTGAGACCGACGAAATCCGCAACGCCCCCCTGGAGCTTTCCCTGCCCGACGCACGCCGGTTCGACCTCATTACCGATTCGGATGGGTACTACCTGCTGGATCAGCCGGTATCCGGGCTGGATGGTCTGGCCAACGAAGAGGGCTGGGTTCACTACGAGGTATCCTTCCGGGAAGAGCTGCTCAGCAGGCCGATTCTGCGCGAGAACCGCTTTCCAGGCGCTTTTCTGATCCCGCCGGCCACTGCCGAGTACGGGATTATCACCGACATAGACGACACCATACTGCATACGGGGGTTACCTCCTACCTGAAGTGGCAGGTGCTGGCCAACACCCTTTTCAAGCGGGCCGAAAGCCGGATCGCCCTGCAGGGGGCCCCGGAGTTGTACCACCGGCTGCACCACGGGCGCAGCGGCCATGCAGCCAACCCCGTATTTTACGTGAGCCACAGCCCGTGGAACCTGTACCGGTATCTGGAGTTTTTCCTGAGCCGGAACCGTTTTCCGAAAGGCCCCATCCTGCTCCGGTCCATGGCCAGCGTGCTCGGCCGCCGCAGAAAGGGCAGCGTGCCGCACAAGCACCGCGAAACGGTCAATATTCTTAAGACCTATCCCGGCCTGCCGTTTGTGCTGATCGGCGACAGCGGGGAGCGGGACGCCGACATCTACCTGGATATCGCCCGGGCCTACCCGGGCCGCATCCTGGCCATTTACCTGCGCTCGGTGAGACATCCGGGACGAATGCGGCGCGTGCGCCGGCTGCTTACGGCGGCAGGTGATGTTCCGGCCGTCGTGGTGGAGCATTCAGAAGAAGTGACCCGGCACGCCCAGGGGCTTGGGATCCTCTAATGGAGGAGCTAGAAGAGGCCGTGTATCTCGGCGTCTATCCGGTTGATCACCTCGCCCAGATCTTCGGGTTTGTCTACAAAATTGATCTTGTCTACGTCTATAATCAGCAACTTGCCTTTTTCGTAGTGCTGCACCCAGGCCTCGTACCTTTCGTTCAGGCGGCTGAGGTAATCGATGGAGATTGAATTCTCGTATTCCCGACCCCGTTTGTGGATCTGGTCTACCAGGTTGGGGATGGAGCTGCGCAGGTAGATGAGCAGGTCGGGCGGCTGAACGAGGCTCTCCATAAGCTCGAACAGGCTGGTGTAATTCTGGAAGTCGCGGTTGGTCATCAGGCCCATGGCGTGCAGGTTGGGCGCGAAAATGTGGGCGTCTTCGTAAATGGTGCGGTCCTGGATCACATTTTTACCGCTTTCCCGTATGCGCAGGATCTGCCGGTAACGGCTGTTCAGGAAATAGATCTGGAGGTTGAAGCTCCAGCGCTCCATCTGTGTATAGAAGTCGTCCAGATACGGGTTGTCGACCACGTCCTCAAAATGGGCTTCCCATTTGTAGTGTTTTGACAGCAAATGGGTTAACGTGGTTTTTCCGGCGCCGATATTCCCGGCAACTGCAATGTGCATAAGGCGATTTTTACGATTGGTCCTCCTCGGGAAGGGCACACAATATACAAAGTATTCAGGCTTGTGAAAAGCCCGCATCCCGATAAATTTGCCTGCTCCTGGAAGGCAGGGGTACGCGATTTTTCGAGCAGGATTTTGACGGGAATTTCAATTGGCGTAATTTCGCCCTCACAATTGAGGATAGATTTGACTGATTGCAACCTCGGGTCCCGCCCTGGCGGGGCCGCAAAAAATGCTAAAGCAGTTGGCTGTTCCCGACCCCGGGAGAGCCATACCACTGTGAGGCATTGCAAGCATTCATCCCCTGTCCCGCCAAAGAAATGAGCAATGCCATACCTGTTTACCTCTGAATCTGTCAGCGAAGGACATCCCGACAAGATAGCCGACCAGATCAGCGACGCCCTCCTCGATAATTTCCTGGCCTTCGACCCCGAAAGCAAGGTAGCCTGCGAGACGCTGGTCACCACCGGGCAGGTGATCCTGGCCGGGGAGGTCAAGAGCCATACCTACGTGGACCTCCAGCAGATTGCCCGAGAGGTG
>DATIPV010000040.1:0-3392 GCA_035471525.1 Robiginitalea sp. | reverse complement strand
TAATCAATAACCTGATTTGGAGCGCCGAGGCAAATTATTACATCGACTACGATTTCAACGACCGGATTCCCGGTCATGAGATTACCCTGGCAGGAGTGTTTCCGCTGTACTTCGGGATGGCCTCCCCGAGCCAGGCCGCGGCGGTTCGCCAGCGCCTGATGGACGATTTCCTGAGTCCGGGAGGCCTGGTGACCACTCTAAAGGCATCGGGCCAGCAGTGGGACGCGCCCAACGGCTGGGCGCCCCTCCAATGGATGGCCGTGGGCGGGCTGCTGCGCTACGGGTATACCCAGGAAGCCCGGGAGATCATGTCGCGGTGGGTACACCTCAACCAAAAGGTGTATCGGGACACGGGCAAGATGCTCGAAAAGTACAATGTGCGCGACACAACCTTGTTATCGGGAGGGGGCGAATATCCCACCCAGGACGGGTTTGGCTGGAGCAACGGGGTGGCCCTGGGTTTCCGCGAGCTGCTGCGCAGCCCGGAAGATGCCCCCATGCGCCTGGAAAATTAAGGGCTAGTTCTGGTTTTCCGGGGTTTCAGGAGCTTCTTTGCGGCTTTCCAGCGCCTGTTTGCTCAGGCTCGCCAGGTTGAAATTGGGAGCCAGGGTAAGGGCCTCATCAAAACTGGCGATGGCCTTATCGATATTATTCCGGTTCATGCCGTACTGGGCAAGGCCCCGCAAATGGATCAGGGCGGCCTTGAGCGGAACCTCGTAGGGCTGCTGGCGTTCGTAGAAAGCGTAATTCATTTCGGAAGTGGCATTCTCCACCCCGTAGGTGATATCGAGCAGGGCCCCGGCATTCTCGCCCAGCTGTATCTTCAGGTCGGCCATTTCATAAGCCAGGTAGGCGTTTGGCGTCCGTTTGAAGAGTTCCTGGAATTGCTCCAGGGCGCGTTTGGGCTGGTTGAGGGACTTCAGGGAGAGCGCCTTTACCCGCAATGCCAGATCGGAGTCGTTCGGGTTTAGATCGATACCGAGCAGGTTCAGGGCCTGAAGGTGCTCTTCATTATTGGCGTATATATAGGCCAGGGTATCGCGACGGGCTATCGAAGGCTCCAGCACATTCAGGTGCGTAAGGGCATTGATAACGCCCTGTACGTCGCCTTGCAGCCGCATTTGACGGTAATAGGCCTCGTAGTGGTTCTTAAGTGTTTCCTGGGTTTGTGCCTGCAGCGCACCGGCCGTCAGCAAAACGGCCAAACATGCTATTTTTCTCATCGCCATGGATTTATCCGAGCGCAAAACTACGTTATTTTTCCAAGAACCCGTATGGAATCAACCGAAAATGGAGGTGCTGAATACCGGGCGCAACTCCCGGGCGTAACGGCTCAATACGGTCTTTGCCGGAATATCGGCTGGTTCGTCCCGGTAGGAAGGGGGCTCCAACCCGAGGCGCCTGGCTTCGCGCCCGTAAAAGGCTGCCTTGGAGGGGTGTTCCGGATGCACTGCATTGACCACGCCTTCCCAATCGGAACGCTCCAGCGCAAGCCTGAAGATGTGCAGTGCTTCGTGTTGGCGGATGAGGTTTACCGGGTCGGCGCCGCCGGTGAGTCCCGTTCGGCCCGAAAGCATGGCTGCCGGATGCCGGTCGGGGCCCAGCAGCCCACCCAACCTAATGATTAGGGTCGAGCGTCTGATATGGTCCTGCCAGACCAGGGCCTCCGCCTCCAGCAATTGCCTGCCGCTTTCCGTATCGGGCTCGGGGAGTACGGTTTCATCCACAAGCCCCTGGAACCGGCCATAGACCGAGGTGCTGCTCACGTAAATCAAACGGGGCAGGGCCACCTGGCGCACCGCCTGCATCAGCTGCCTGATCTGCCCCACATAATCGGCCCCCGGCGTTCTGCGAAGCCCGGGGGGGATGTTGAAAACCAGCACGTCCAGGCCTTGCAGAAACTCCGCGATAGGGCCCCGGAAGCCCTGCGGGCCGAGTTCGAGCAGAAAAGCCTCGATGCCCTCGGCGGTTATTCCCGCCAGTTTTCCAGGGCTCGTGCTGCTGCCGCGTACCCGATTCCCGGAAGCCTGTAGTTCCCGGGCCAGCGGCAGGCCCAGCCATCCGCAGCCCAGCACGCCGATGGTTTTATTCAAAACGGATCGATTTAATTACCAGAATGGCATCGTTCAACACAAAAGGCATCGGTATCTGATCTGCAGGCCGGGGCGGAACGCTGAAAAGCGGGTTGGTCAGCAGGTCGTTGGAAGCCTCATATACGGTAAGTACAAGGGGGTTTCCCTCCGGAAACGCCAGTTCGAGACGGGTCGGGTCGTTGTCGCTCACAAAATGCGTGATCAGTTTCCCGCCGCGCAAATTCTGAAGATACGCCTCCGACAGGCCAATCCCGTTTACCGTGGCCCGGTCCAGCGGGGTGTCGTTGGTGAAGATCTCCAGGCGGTTTACCGGCCTTTGGGAGCTTATTTCCAGAGCGAGCAATCGCTGGCCGCCCACTACGGTATCCTGGTTAACCGAAAATAGCGGCGGCTGCACGTTTTTGGACGGGGCCTGGGCGACGAACGAAAAACCGGTACTGTATTTACTGCTCAGGACAGGTCCATTGACAGGTGCCGCCTCCTCAGGGATGCTGCCTAGGTAGGCCCGGGTCCAGTCTGAAGGGACCTTTTCGTAGGTAGCCCAACTCGCCTGCCCTGAATCGGCATGCATCACGTACAGCAGGCTGGTGGGCTTAGGGCGCAGGGGAGAAAAACCGCTGCTCCAGTGGGCTCCGGCCAGCAGGCCTGCCCCCACCAGCACCCCCAGCCATCCGAAGCGCCGGCGTTGCGGGTACTGCAGGAAAATACCGAGCAGCAGCAGAAAGATGAGGCAGCTCAGCAGGCTTGCCGCCACCAGCATTTTCAGGCCGAGGCCAACGGGAAACATTTCTACCAGGGGGGCGAATATCCACAGGGCCGGAACCCCCATCATGGTGAACAAATACGGGTTGGGACGGGGTTCCAGCACCAAAATGAGCAGGCATGCGATCAGGGAAATGCCCGGCAGCACAAAAAAGGCTGCCCCCGGCAGGTAATAACTCAGTGCCCCGCACAAGAGGAGCCAGATCAGGGCGGGGGCAACCAGCGCATCGGCCACCGGGCCCTTTCGCTTCGCGCCGTATATCAGAAAACTGCTGCCGCAGGCCAGGGCGGCCAGGGCGCCGATGTACAGATAGCCGTTGTAGGTAAAGCCGTGGAGCATATCGGCATAGGCCGGGTAAGCGGCCTTCAGCAGCGGCCAGGCAAAATAGCCGAGCAGGCCGTTGAGACCCAGGGCTGCCAGGGCGGGCACGAACCCGGATGCAATGCCCCGGGCAGTAAGGGCTCCCTTGCGGAAGCCTGTTATAAGGGCGGCCAGCAAAAGCAGCAGGGCAAAGAGGAACACAGGCCAGATCCAGG
>DATIPV010000039.1:0-6405 GCA_035471525.1 Robiginitalea sp. | reverse complement strand
CCGCCGCCAACCGGACCGCGGTACTGCTCCAGCAGCCCCATATCGTCCAGGATCCAGAACGAACGGCCCTGGGTGGCCACGATCAGGTCGCCGAAACGTATTTGCAGGTCTGTGATGGGCACCGCCGGAAGGTTGCCCTTCAGGGGTTCCCAGGCCTGCCCCCCGTTGAAGGAGACATAGATGCCGGTTTCCGTTCCGGCTACCAGGAGGTCCCTGCGAACCGGGTCTTCCCGCACTACCCGCGTATAGGCCCCTACTGGGATGCCGGAACTGATATTCTTCCAGGTCTTGCCGTAATCGGTGCTCTTGTACAGGGCGGGAGTGTGGTCGTTGAATTTATAGCGGGTTGTGGCGATATACACAGTGGCCGCGTCGTGGGGAGATACCTCTATGGCGTTCACCAGGGTCTCCGGCATTCCTTTCGGGGTGATGTTTTCCCAGGTCTGCCCATTGTCGCGCGTAAGGTGAACCAGTCCGTCGTCGCTGCCGGTGTACATGACCCCTGCCTCGTGCTGCGACTCGACCACATACGAAAGGGTGCCGTAGTTTTCGGCCCCCACGGCCTCATTCGTATAGGGCGCTCCCCCGTTGCCCTGTTTATCGTCCTGATTGCGGGTGAGGTCGGGGGAGGCCACCTCCCAGGAGTGTCCTTCGTCCAGGGTGCGCAACAGGTACTGGGCCCCGTGGTAATACGTATTGGGCTCGTGCATCGACCTGATGATGGGGGCGTTCCAGTTAAACAGGTATTTCATGTCGCGCGCCGGCAGGCCCAGGTACAGGTTGGGCTCTATCATAATACGGGTCCCGGCCTTGGCCGGAACATCCAGCAGATCAATAAAGCCCAGGTAGCTGCCCCCCATCACTTTGACCGGGTTTTTGGGATCAAACGCCAGGAAAGCGCTTTCGCCCCCGGCAGAATCCTCCCAGTGTTCCGGGCCGATCCCGTAGCTGGCCAGGCCGATACTGGCAATTTTCACCGAGGAATTGTCTTGCTGCCCCCCATAGATGTTGTAGGGCCACAGGCTGTCTGTAGAAATCCTGTAAAACTGGGCGGTGGGCATGTTGTCCTGGGCGGTCCAGGTGGCGCCCCGGTCGAAGGTGATCTCGGCCCCGCCGTCGTCGGAAATTACCATGTTCCTGGGGTTGCCCGGGTTAATCCACAAATCGTGGTAATCCCCGTGGTTGGAATGGATCTCCTCCCAGGATTTGCCCCCGTCTATGGAGCGGTAGGTACCCGCGCTCATCACGTAAAGGGTGTGTTCGGCCACCGGATCGGGGGTTATTTCGATATAGTACCAGGCCCGCTGCAACAGGCGGTGGTCGGCGCTCACGCGGCTCCAGCTTTTACCGCCGTTTTCGGAGGTGAACAGCCCGCCTTTTTCGAGTTTGGAATCGCTTTCGATCAGGGCATAAACCCGATCGGAGTTGGCCCGGGAAACGGCGATGGCCATCTTCCCTTTTTCCTCGGGCAGCCCGGTGTGGATCTGCGACCAGGTTTCGCCCCCGTCGGTGGATTTATACAGCCCGCTGCCCGGCCCCCCGCTGATCACCTGCCAGGGGGTGCGCATGTGCTCCCACATGGAGGCGTAAAGCACGCCCGGGTTGTGCACGTCGATGGACAGGTCGTTGCAGCCGGTGCTTTCATTGACGAAGAGCACCTGTTTCCAGGTCTTGCCCCCGTCGGTGGATTTGTAGATGCCCCGTTCCTTATTGGGCCCGTGCAGGGCGCCCTGGGCTGCCACCCAGAGGATGTCGGGGTTTTCGGGGTGAACGATGATCCGGCCGATGTGCCGGGTCTGTTCCAGCCCCAGGTGCTGCCAGGTCTTGCCGGCATCGGTGGATTTATAAACCCCGTCGCCATAGGAGGTCATCACCCCCCGGGGGGCGTGTTCCCCCATCCCCACATAGACCACGTTCGGGTGGCTCTCCGAAACCGTGACGGTTCCCACGGAGCCCGTCTTGAAATAGCCGTCTGAAATGTTCCGCCAGGTGTTCCCCGCGTCGGCGGTCTTCCACAGCCCACCGCCGGTTGTTCCCATATAATACGTAAGGGGGTCTCCCACCACCCCCGAAGAGCCGGTGGAACGGCCGCCGCGGAACGGGCCGATATTGCGGAAACGCACGGGTTCCAAATACGAATTGAGATCTTGTGCCAGGCCCGAAAAAGCGAGGCAAGCCAGTGCAGGCAACAGGAAAATCCTTTTCATCAGGTGATATTTACAATTGCCCAAAAGTAACGGTTAGCGGGCACTTAGAAAACCCCTGCGGCTCAAAATACTCAGCTCTTATTCTGTCTCTTCTGAGACAATGAGCCCGCTGCCCTTTCGGCCGGACGGGTCGCGGCAAACCCAACCGGCCACGAGTACCAGAACCGTTACTTCACTCGTTTGGGGACCCATTTCCCAATAGGCGCCTGCGGAACGGTTTCTCGGTTTAACGCTTTGAAATAATCTTATTACTTCCCGGATAACCATATTCTTCGGGAAAGGCCGATTAAACCAGGATGCCATTGGCCTCCGCGGTCCTGTCAGGGAAGTGGGGTGGCTATGGTGATATTCCGGTACTCCACCGGCCCGTGGTCTCCCTGCAACAGGATCGGGCCGGGTTCCCCTTCCCGGCTGTCGAGGGCCCCGCCGGTAATGCCGGGGATGATCTGATTGTAAATGATGGTCTTCCCGTTGGCCTCCACCGTAACGCGCCGGCCGACCAGGGTAATGTCGTACACCTGCCACTCCCCGGGGTTTTTGGCGACGTTTTCGTTCGGGGTAAGAAACCCATAGATCCCCCCCAGGAAGTGCGAGCTGGGTTCCTTGCCCCGGCTGTCTTCTACCTGTACTTCGTATCGTCCCCTCAGGTAGACTCCGGAGTTAGAGCCTTCCGGGATCCGGAATTCGATATGCAGTTTAAAGTCCCCGAACTTTTCAGTAGTCATCAGGTTTACCCCCGATTGCGGGTTTTTCAGTACCCCGTCGCGCACCTCCCACTGATTTTCGTCTTCTCCTGCATCCGCGGTCCAGCCATTCAGGTTGTCGGAAGACAGCAAAGACCGGGGTTCCGACCACGCCAGGGGCGCATCGTGAAGCAATTGAGGAGCCCGCGTGCCCCGAAAGACATGGGGTTGCCCGGAGTGGTCCAGGATATGGCCTTCCATGCCCCTTGCATTAACGGCACCGGTTAGCTGCATGTATTGGGAACCGTTCCATTGGGGCGGAATGGAGAAGGAAAACAACCCGTCTTTCAGATGCACTTCAGCAATGGGCCGGGCACTGCCCTCAATGCTCACAAAGTGCCCGATCAGGGCCTTGTTGCCGGATTGTTCCACTTCAAGCCAGGAAGGGAGCCAGCGCTCCCCGTATTGTACTTCCAGGTCCCAGCGGCCCACCAGTCCGTCGGACCCCTGGGCCCTAATTTCCCCGAAAGCCAGCAGAAACACCAGGCCTCCCAGGTACATCGCGATTCTATTTTTCATTGGGTAAGAGATTTTGCGCCTTTCTGTAAAAATAGCCATTAATCCGCTTCGGATGCATACAGGCCCGATCGCGGTTTTTTGCGAAAATGAGTACTTTAGATTCCTATTTCGCCCCCCAATGATACAACTCCGAGAGGCCTGCGAAACGGCAGACTACGAGCTTATCGCCCGGCTGGCCGACGCCATCTGGCGGGAACACTACACCCCCATTATCGGCGAGGGCCAGGTAGCCTATATGCTGGAACGCTTTCAGTCGGCCGATGCCATCGGGGAACAGGTACGTGCCGGAATGAGGTACTTCCTGCTGTATCACGAAAAGGAGCCCGCCGGGTATTTCGCGTATGAAAAACGGGGTCAGGAATTGTTTCTGAGCAAGATATACGTGCTGTACGCCCTCCGGGGTAGGGGATTGGGCAAAAGCGCCATGCAATTTGTGGCAGACCGGGCCCGGCAGCTCCAGTGCACGAAAATCGCCCTAACCGTGAATAAATTCAACACCGGTGCCATTGCTGCCTATCAGCGGATGGGTTTCAGGTTGGGGCCGGCCATCCGGCAGGATATCGGAGGCGGCTTTATCATGGACGATTACAAAATGATCCTGGACCTCTGACAGTCCGCGGCACTTACCGGTCCGGCCTGAAGTTATCCAGCTTGATGTCGTCCATGCCGTACTCGTCAAAAGGGTACTCGAGTTGGTCCTGTATGTTGTAGAGCGAGATCAGGATGAATTCGGTGATGACCACGATAAAATAGACGATCCATTCGTTCTCAGAGGCCCCGATATTGTAAACGATGTTCGGGGCGTAGATCAAGGGAAATATATATATGAAGACCAGGCAATAGGCCTTGAGCGACTGGGGGGTCCGGTGGGTATTGATGGCGAACACGTTCTCGAAACCCTCCTGCAGCCTGTTCATAAAACGGAAGATGCGGTCTTTTACCCGTGTGGACATATTTTCCTCGATATCCAGGACGGTGCTGTGCAGCTGGTTGATGGCATCGTCCACCTTCTGAGTGTCTGCAAGACCCGATTTCAGGCATATCATAGCTTCATCGCTGATCCGGCGCAGGGCCTGTTCTACCCGGGTTTTGTTTTCCTCGTCCAGGTCCGAACTCATCTGCACATAAAATTGCATGGTACGCAGGGCCGAGCGAAATCGGCTGAGGTGTTCCAACGCCTTTTCCCGCCTTCGAAAGGCCCCGCGAATGTTAAAGACCAAGGGGAATACAATCGCGATACTCAGCAGGGTCAGGTCTACGTTGTACCCCAGGCTGTAGTGAATGGACAAATAGGTAAAGGTGACGGAAATCGCCATTACAAATGCCGTTCTCAGGTTTAATATGGAAGTATAGAGTATAATAAGATAAAATTTAGTACATTAAATTTTCAAAATTTGAAGATAGTGAAAAATCAAAACTTTGCATTCATCGCCTTATTGTTTTTCTCCGGGATCGGTTCGATCCTGGGACAACAAGCCGCGGAACCGAGTGATACCACCAAAATCTCACCGCTGTTCCAAAGCGAAGAACCCCTCCCCGTGCGCATGCGGTATTCCGACCGGGACATGCGACGAGAGACCAACGACAGTACCTATCTGATGAGCATGATGGCTTATCAGAAGCCCGACGGTACCTGGGATTCCCTCGAAATCCGGGCCCACGCCCGGGGCAACTGGCGACGGGAAAACTGTTTCCTGACGCCGGTTATGGTCAAATTCAAAAAAAGTGATACCAAGGGAACCGTGTTTGAAGGCAACAAAGAGATGAAACTGGTGTTGCCTTGCCAGAACAACGACCAGGGCTAGGATTATGTCATCAAGGAATATTTGGCCTATAAATTATATGAGGTCATCAGCCCTTTTCATTTCAAGACGCGCCGTTTGGCAATTGAGTTGACCGACGAAAAAGGAAACCGAAGCAAAACGTACCAGATCGAGGGATTCCTGATCGAGGATATCGACGAGGTATCAGACCGGTTCGACGGCAACAAGATGAAACGCAATGTGCATCCGTTGCAACAGGACGATCTGACCAGCGTCCAGAACGACTTTTTCCAGTACCTGATCGGGAACACCGATTTCTCATCGGCCTACCAGCACAACGAGAAGCTCATTTTCGTAAAGGGCCGGCAGGCAATCCCCATCCCCTACGATTTTGACATGTGCGGGCTGGTCAATGCCAATTATGCCGTGGTTTCGCAAATCCAGGGAGAAACCCTGAACCTGACGAGCGTAACCCAGCGCCTGTTCCGCGGCTTTAAGCGCGACCCGGCACTGTTTGAACAGGTTCGTCAGCAGTACAGGGGCCAAAGAGGCGAAATGATGAACCGGGTCGAGGCCCTCAAAGGGAGTTTCCGCAACGAGAAGCAATACGAGGAGGCCCGCAGTTATGTGGTGAGTTTCTTTACCGTACTGGACGACGACAACAAGTACCGGTCTGAAATTCTCAACAAGGCACGCGAAAACTAGCGTTCTACGGTTAACCGGCCCATTGCCCAATCCGGGATTTCCGGCAACGGCTTCCCCGCTGAGCCGCCGGGCTTCTGCAAATTGAGCATTACGGCCCGGGTAGGTGCCTGTCGAAAGGAGACCCCTTTCGGCAGGCACTTCCTTTTTAAATACCCTTCCCCGCTGATATATGTCATAGCCATGCCGGGGCACGGCCCGTATCTTTACCCGATTGAAATCCTCATAATATGGCATCTGAATCAAAAGACAAGGGTTCCTGGGCTATCGGGGGCTGTACGCTGATCGGCCTCGGGGTGGGTTTGGTCTATCTGCAGGCCAATGTCCTGTGGTTTGTCGCGTCCATCCTTATCGGGATCGGGGCAGGACTGCTCGTGTCGTCCCTCCTTTCGAGCCTGCGGAAGAATCCGCCATAAGGAAATCCGGGATACATGGGGTCCCTGCAGCGGATCATGGGCCGGCAGCTTACCG
>DATIPV010000038.1:0-2560 GCA_035471525.1 Robiginitalea sp. | reverse complement strand
TTTACGGCATTGTTTCCCACCAGGTTTTTGATATCGCGGAAGGTATCGTCGAAGCGGGCATTCATATGGTCTATCTGGTTGACAACAAACAGGGTGGGCTTGTTGTATTTGTCGATGTAGTTCCAGATGATCTCGGTGCCTACTTCCACCCCGCTGCGGGCATTCAGCACGGTTACGATGGTGTCGGCCACGCGGATGGCTGAAAGGATCTCCCCGATAAAGTCGTCGAGCCCCGGGGTATCAATGATATTGATCTTGTAGTTGCGCCATTCGGTGTGCAAAGGGGTGGCAAATACGGAGGTGCCCCGCTCCTGCTCGAGCTCGTGGTAATCCGAAACGGTGTTCTTGCCTTCCACGGTGCCGCGGCGGTTGATAAGGCCTGCCTCGAATAACATGGTTTCGGCCAGGGTGGTTTTACCGCTTTCGTGGGCGCCGACTAATACGATATTCTTGATGTGTTTCTCGTCGTAAACTTTCATGGTCTATGCTGGTCTAGGTTATGGAATTTAATATTGATGGTGCAGTAAATTTAGGCGCCCGGGTCATTCCAAAACATGATATTTTACCATGTTGGCCCCAAAACCCGCAGGCGGCCTCACGCCCCGTCCTTACGCCCCCGAATCTTCAGGAGGCGTATAGGTGACCCGGTAAATGGCATGGGCCACATCGTCGGAAACCAGCATGGAGCCGTCGCTGAGGAACAGCAGGTCTACAGGCCGGCCGAAAGCCTCCTGGGTCTCTTCGTCGAGCCACCCTTCAATAAAGGGGCCGTAGCCAACCGAGGTGTTGCCGTCGAGTTCCACACGGGTAATCCGGTAGCCCGATTTGCGAGACCGGTTCCAAGACCCATGCTCGGCGATCAGGGCGTCTTTCCGGTATTCCTCCGGAAACATGTTCCCGACGGGAAACCTGATCCCCAAAGGGGCCACGTGAGCCCCGAGGGCCTGCACGGGTGCCACGAATTCGCCGCAGGCGCGCTGGTCGCCGTACTCGGGGTCTTTGATGGTCCCGCCGTGGCAAAACGGGTAGCCAAAGTGCTGCCCGGCCTCGCTTACCCGGTTTAGTTCACAGGGAGGCACATCGTCTCCCATCAGGTCGCGGCCGTTGTCGGTAAACCAGAGTTCCCCGGTTTGGGGGTGCCAGGTAAAACCGACGGTATTGCGCACCCCGTGAGCCACAATTTCACGGTTGCTGCCGTCGGGGTCCATGCGCGTAATGGACGCGTAGCGCTGGTCTACCACAGCCGAGTCGCAGATATTGCAGGGCGCCCCCACCGGAACATACAGCTTATCGTCCGGCCCGAAGGCGATGTATTTCCAGCCGTGGTGGAATTCGGTCGGATAGTCGTCGTAGACGATCACGGGGGCCGGCGGATCGTCGAGCTTCGATTCAATGCTGTCGTAGCGCAGCAGCCTGTCCACCAGGGCCACATACAGGGATCCCTTGCGGAATGCCACCCCGTTGGGCACTTCCAGGGTAGAGTCGAGCACGCTGATGTGATCGGCCCTGAAATCTTTGTCGAGGTCCTGTACTACGTAGACCGTCTTTTTATTCCGGGTACCGACGAAAAGAGTGCCGTTGTCGCCCATGGCCATGGAACGCGCTCCTTCCACGCTGTCGGCATACACTTCAATGTGGAAACCGGGCGGAAGCTTCAATCGGTCCAGGGGCAGGTCGCTGGCTGCCTCTTCGTATTGAACAAGGATTTCAGGGGTTTCTTCCGGTGTTGTCTGATCTTTGCATGAAAAAACAAACAGGCCGGTCAGGGTAGCCAGAAGCAGGTTCCCGGCGCGAAATTTCAGGTGCATACTTTTACAGAGGTTGATTCAACTGTCTAAATTTAGGGATATCCCGGAGAAATCGGGTATGTTATCCCCGCGAGGGCCGAATTTTCCCTGAGATGCCCCGCAATTTCTGTACATTTCGGGAAATGTATCCGGTATGCCTCTCCTCAGAATGTCGCTTCGTGCCCTGCTTCCGGCCTTTTTGATTTTGTCTGCCGGGCTGGATGCCCAGCAGCCTCGCACCAGGGCCTTTAATCCCGATACCGACCTGCTCCTGGCTCATTTTGATTGCAAGACTGATGTGGACGACCTCCACAGCGTAGCGGCCCTGGTTACCCTGCTGAGCCACCCTGAATTCAGGTCGGTCCGATATTACGCCGTTGCCGGGGCGTACGGCATTCAGGAGGGGCTGTACGTGCCACCCAACAGCTTGTTTGAGGAGGCCTTCGGCAACCGATGGTCAGATGCCCATTCAAATTTCGGAAGGGCACTCCTGGAAGTCGGCGCCGAAGTAACACAGACGCTCGATAACGGCGGGGATGTGTGGATTCCCGAAGCCGGACAGTCCGATTTTTCAGCCGCCCTGATTAAACACATTCGCCAGGGACGCCCGGGCACCGATACCCGCGAACGGATACACATTGTTCAGCACAGCGACTGGAATGAAGAGGTAACCTCGGCAGCCAGCCTGGATTATGTCAGGAACTTTTCCCACTACCAAAAGATCCCGGACGGGAACACGGTTGGCAACGGGACACCCGGATTCCGAGCCGATA
>DATIPV010000037.1:0-4282 GCA_035471525.1 Robiginitalea sp. | reverse complement strand
CCGGATTGGGAAACTCCGAACGTATTTCTTCCTGTATCTGCTTGTCAGATAACTCTTTATGTATATTATTATAAATAGTTGCTTCAAGGTTATTTCCGAGTGTTTTGGCCTGATAAGCATCCCGATCCAGCGCACCGACTTCGGCCTGGCTGCCATCGGAGAGCAGTACTTTGAGCGAGAGCACCTTATCGCGGGTAACCCCGTACCGTATCGAGGTGGTGCCGCTTGAATTATTCCCAACCATTCCCCCTATCATGCACCGGTTGGAGGTAGAGGTGTTCGGGCCGAAGAACAGGCCGTGCGGCTTCAAAAATGCGTTCAGCTCGTCGCGCACCACCCCGGGCTGCACCCGCACCTGTTTGCGCGCTACGTCCAGATCCAGGATTTCGGTAAAATGACGGGAGACATCCACCACGATGCCGGGGCCCACGCACTGCCCGGCCAGAGAGGTTCCGGCTGTACGCGGAATGAGGCCGCAGCCGTGCTTTCCGGCAAAGGCGATCAGTTTTCGCAGGTCTTCGGTATCTTTTGGAAAAGCGACGGCCAGGGGTGTCATCCGATAGACCGAGGCGTCCGTTGCGTACAGGCTTTGATGCAGGCGGTCCCAATGCAAAGTGCCAGTGAGCCTTTCGGCCAGCTCGCGGAGGTCTTTTTTATTCAATTCCGGACAATTTTCATCGCTAAATTAAGTTTTTAAGGCTAATCGCTTCCGATAGAAGCCTTAATTTTGACCTCAAACCCAAAAATTGCACTTCATGAAAATACTGCGCTTTTTAACCGTATTGTTTCTTATGTCTACGGGCGGATTGTTTGCCCAAAGAATCTCGGATCACGCCCTCGGGCTGAGGCTGGGCGATAGCGACGGCTTCGGAGCCGAAATCTCCTATCAAAAATCCATCGCGCGCGAGAACCGCTTCGAGGTAGACCTCGGATGGCGCGATTCCCGGAACTGGGACGCGTTTAAACTCTCAGGGCTGTACCAATGGGTGCGTCCGCTGGACGGGAACTTCAACTGGTATTTCGGCGTGGGCGGCGGATTGGGCAGCGTGGATTTCGATCCTGACTTTATTACCGACGACGACGGAGGCCTGTTCATTTTCGGGGCGGGAAACATCGGGGTCGAATACAATTTTGACATCCCATTGCTGCTATCCCTGGATTTTCGACCGGAACTTGGCCTGGTCGGATACAATGGCTTCTCGGATAATTTGGATTTCGACATCGCGCTGGGTATCCGGTACCAGTTCTGACGCTGAGCGACGCATGTTATAGAGGCCCTTGACAAAAGCTTTTGTTAAGGGCCTTTATTTTTCTGCCGCATCTGGCTACCTTTGGGCTTTCAAATTCACTTCTATGAGATACCTTTTAATAACGGCAGCGGCGCTGCTCTTCCTGGCCTCCTGCAACCGGGGCGGATCCGGCGGATACGAGATTCAGGGAAAACTGGCCGGCGATGTGGCCGACGCCACCCAGGTGATTCTTCGCAAGAGCGACGAAAGTTTCCAGATCGTCGATATAGACAGCACGACGATAACTGGAGGGGCTTTCACCTTCTCAGGGAGCATTGCAGAGCCCGAGCTGCATTACGTCTACATCGAAGGCTTGCGGGGAGGTATCCCGCTGATCCTGGAAAACGGGACCATTGAGCTGCGTGCCCACAAAGACAGCCTCCAACTGGTTACCATCAGCGGCACCCCGCAGAACGAAGCGTATTCCGATTACCTGGAAGGGGCGCGTAAACTGGCTGCGCAGCGCACCTCCATGAACGAAGACCTGCGGGCTGCCATGATGGCACAGGACAGCGCCGTGATATTGTCTTTGCGGGACGAGTTTTTCGAGTTGCAGGACCGGATGACAAACTTTGAAAAAGATTTCGCGGGAGAGCATCCCGATGCCCTGATCACGGTCCTTATCCTGGACCGGATGCTGGAAAGCGGGGCTATCCCCGTAGAGGAAATCGACCGTCTGTTTCAGGGGCTATCGGAGCCCATGCGCCAATCGGCAACGGGCAGAGGCCTCCAGGAAAAACTGGAAACCAGGAAGCGCACGGCCATCGGTGCCAGGGCACCGGAATTCAGCGGCCCCAGGCCCGATGGCACCGAACTCGCCCTCCGGGACGCCATGGGAAAGATTACCCTGATCGATTTCTGGGCGGGGTGGTGCCGTCCGTGCCGGGCCGAAAACCCCAACATCCTGAATGTATACAATAAATACAAGGACAGGGGATTCACGGTGCTGGGCGTTTCCCTCGACCGAAGCGCCGAAGAATGGAAGAAGGCCATCGCAGATGACGGGCTGGTTTGGGAACATGTTTCGCACGTATCCTACTTCGACGACGAGATCGCCCGTCTGTACAATATCCGCGCCATCCCTGCCAGCTTTGTCCTGGACGAGAACGGGATAATTGTGGCCAAAGACCTCAGGGGCCCGGAACTCGAAGCCAAAATTGCCGAATTGCTGCCCTAACCAACCGCAGTGAAAAATAAAAAGCCCTTCCGGAAATGGAAGGGCTTTTTTTAGGAGGGATGCCGGGTTAGAACCGCTCCCGCACGTCGCGGAAGGTTCCCGTAACGGAAACTTCCCCCGTAATTTTCACAGAGCCGAAAACATCGAGCACCGACCCTGACCCGAGGAATTCCACAGATGCCCCGTCGTTGAGTATCAGGTCCCCGTAAATGGTAACATCGCCCTCTATGCGCAGGGTGCTTCCCTCGTTTACGACAATATTGCGCCGGCGCTTGTACTGGCCGACTGCCAGGGCGCCATACAAATCCAGGGTGCCGCCGGGCTGCAGGTTCACATGGTTGGAAACCGTCCAGGACCCGCAGAGCAGAAGCCGGCCGCCCACTGCCACACTGTTCAGGCTCTTGGAACCACTATAGGCAACATCTTCCGTTTCATTGATTACAACCTGGTTTGACCCGTCGTACTCGGGCAGCCCGGCACACTGGCCCGCCAGGCTCTCGCCGGGACGGTTGAGCTTGATGATCTGAAGCCCGCCCTTTCCGGAAGCAGCGAAAACATAGTCGCCCTTGGAGGCCACATAATTCACAGACCCGCTCAGTTCGATAATACCAACCAGCTCGGCCCCGTTGGCACTCTTTTCGGAGAGGCTCATCCCTGCTCCCCCGTTCGCCATGAAAACCGCCTTGTCGTTGACAGTCACCGCATTGGTAACCACATCGACCTGGTCTATGCCATCGGGATGGATGGGAATAGGCAGGTATTCCAGCAATTGTCCGGTAGTGGCATCGTACAAACCGGCACCCTGGCCGGCCTCAGATACCAGCAAATCAGACCCTCGCCAGGCGATGGTTTTTTTGGTTGCTTCCCCCAGGTCAGTAGCGACCGGGATCAGGAAGGTTTCGTTGAAATCCATGTCGAGCATCCGTACCCCGGTACCTGCGTCGAGTACCGCCAGGCGGCCCGATGTTGAGGCCATGGACCGGGCGTCGGCAACATAGGCTTCCTTTAAAATGCCCAGGTCGGTCTTCGAATAAGCCGTTAAGCTCCCTTCTTTGCCGGAAGTCACCAGGATGCGATCGGTTTCCACCAGCAGGTCAGTGGCATTATAGCCGGGCTGAAACCCGTATTCGACAAAATCGGCGCTAATAATCCCCCCGTTTACCGGCACGCGCGCCACGAACGAGTTGGAGGTGGCGTTAACAGAGGTCTCCGAATCGAGTCCCCCTGCCACATAAACATAGCCGTTGTCGTATTGCAGGGCGTTGATATCGGCATTGAGATAAAACAGGCGCGAGGTTACCCGGGGGTTATGCGGGTCAGATACATCGACCACATCTATGCCCCCGTAATGCATTTCACCCACCGTGTTATAGGCGACAAAGGCGTAATTGCCCGCCAGGTCTACGTGCGAGGCCGTGAGGTTGTCGCCGCTCTGGTAAGACGGCGGTGCCACCGTCGCTATAAGCGTTAAGGGGTAATCGCCGGCCACGTCTCCGGCTTTGCCCGTCAGGGCATTTTCTTCGTAAATGTCGAGTACTCCCGATTCCTCATAACGTATCGCATTTTGAAGGACAGCCCTGTTTTCTTCGAGCACCAGGTTGCTCTGCAGGTCGTCTATGAAGACGGTGGTCTGGTCGCTGCAGCTCATAAGACCAAGTGTCAGCAGCGCCAGGGTGGGGCGTATAAAATTTTGCACGACTCCTAAGTAGGTTAAATTGGTAAAAACAGAACGACCGATTCCGGCGTATCGTGCATTTACCACTAACTTTTTAAGGCGAGAAGGGGAAAATTCGATAAAATGCCTAGATCTTGCCCA
>DATIPV010000036.1:0-2897 GCA_035471525.1 Robiginitalea sp. | reverse complement strand
GTCCCAGGCATGAGAATGGTTAATCACCTCGGTCTGGTTGGCTACGCGGTCGGGTTCTTCTTCGGTGCCCCGGAAGTGCCGGAAGGATTTGAAATAGCGGTAATTGACGCTGAACATCGCGTCTCCTGCCCCGAGGATGGCTTGCTCGGGGTGCCCGCCTGTACAGGTCGAAAAATGCCGGATCGCCACACAGCCCTGCCCCCTGAGGGACATGGTTGCTGAGAAAAGGCATAGGAAAACTGTCCCGCTGAGCAGGATTCTGATTTGTCGGGTCATAGTTGCTGTTTTTAGTGCTGTTAAGGTATTCGCGACAGAAGGTTGTCTCCGGCGGGCTTCTACTATAAAGGGAAAAAGTTAGCCGGCCAGCTAACTTTTTCCCTCTTGAACTAAACTTTTAACTAAACTTAAAAACCTGGATAAAGTGGTACCTTTATCGAGAACGAAGCTACATCAGAAAGTCTGGCGAAAGGACTAGCGACAAATTAAAAGGTTAAACGAAAGGTTAATGAAGTTAACCCCTGATTAAGAACGGGGCCGAGGTATGGAATATCCCGCTATTTTTCGGTTCATTTTGAGAAAGAGGATCCTGTTTATCGCGCTGTTTGTGGTCTCCATCGCGGGGCTGGCCGTAGTTCAGTACCAGTACCTGCGCATCGGGTTAAACCTGGCGCGCATCCAATTCAGCCAGCACATCGCAGATGCCGGTGCCGATATCCGCGCCGGGCTTTACGGCCGCACCCAGCTCACCTACCTGCTGGAAAGCGCCCTCGAACGAGACAGCACGCGCTTCAATACGGGCCTGGACCATATGACAGACGCTTCCCGGCACTACCTGGAAGATTTCCTGAGGGAAAAACTGATCGACAACGAAATCGACGCCGACTTCTCCTTTTCGCTCATGACCCGCGACAGCACCTTCTACCTGTCCTCGGCCCAGGGATTGCAGCGACCTGCCGAAGGCATGATCTATCCCCTGGAACTGGAAGGCTACCTGCCGTCGCAACTGGGGCAGCGGTTGATCCTGCAGCTGCAGTTCGCCGACCTGACCACCTATTTCCTGCTGCAGCTCAACGGCCTCACCCTGCCCAGTCTGTTGTTCCTGGCGGGCATATTGGTGGCCGTTTTGTGGGTGCTGCGCACCTATTACTGGCAACAGCGCACCCTTACCACGACCCATGAATTCATCAACAACCTCACCCACGAGCTGCGCACGCCGGTTTTCTCGATAAGCCTGGCAGCCAAGATATTGAAGGAAAAAGTAAAGCAGGCTGAAAAACCGCTGACCGAGAGTATATTGCAGCAGACCGCCCGCATTTCTGACCATATCGACAAGGTGCTGGAGCTGGGAGGGATGGAGCGCTCCTCGGCCACCATCAGCCTCGAAGAGGTCGATTTCAGGCCTGCCCTGGAGTCGGTCTGCTCCCAGTTCGAGGCCCTTTGCACCCTGGAGGGCACCCATTTCAGCTTTGTGCTGGAAGAAGGCCCCATGCCCCTGATGGCCTCTGTGTTCCACCTCGAAAATGCCGTTAATAACCTGCTGGACAATGCCCGGAAATACGGTCGGGGCACTCCCGTTCGCCTGGAAGCCCGCCGGGCGGGCCGGCAACTCGAGATCGAAGTGAGCGACCAGGGCCCGGGAATCGCCCCGCGGGAGCATAAGAAAATATTCAAAAAGTACTACCGCATTCCCGATGGAGACCGGCAGGGGGTGCGGGGGTACGGCCTGGGGCTGAGCTATGTAAAAACGGTGGCCGAACGCCACAGAGGCAAGATTCAGATCCGAAGCGGCGCCGGCACGGGCACATCAATCTCCCTTGTATTACCTTTGTGGAACCATGGAAACGCGCAGATATAAAATATTGCTGGTAGAAGACGATCAGTCCCTGGGGTACCTCCTCTCGGAATACCTGGGGATGAAAGGCCTGGACATCCGCTGGATGCAGCAACCCGAAAAGGTGCTTCCCCTGCTGGAGCAACAGGGCTTTGACCTGATCATCCTGGATGTGATGATGCCCGGCCTGGACGGCTTCAGCCTGGGAGCGCGCATTCACGAGGCTTTTCCTGAGCTGCCTTTTATTTTCCTCACGGCCCGGTCCATGAAAATTGACGTGCTGAAGGGATTTTCGGTGGGCGCGGTAGACTACCTGAAAAAGCCGATTGATGAAGAAGAGCTCGTGGTGCGGATCGAGGCGCTCCTCGCGCGCCTGGAACCCGCTTCTCAGGCTTCGGAGGAAGATTTCCACCACCTGGGGGCCTATCAGTACGACCTCCACAACCAGCAGCTCCGCTTCGGGGAGGAACTGATCTCCCTGACCACGCGCGAGAACGAATTGCTCGCCTATTTGCTGCGCCACCCCAACCGCCTTTGCACCCACAGCGAAATCCTCAAGCGCCTGTGGGGGCGCAACGACTACTTCAACCGGAAAAGCCTGAACGTTTTTGTGACCCGCCTGCGCAAGCACCTGAGCCGCGACCCCTCCCTGAAGATCGAGAACATCCACGGGCAGGGATTTATCTTCCGGGTGCCCGTGTAAGGCGACCGGCCGGTAATAGGGTCGGCAGGGCCCCGGTTGTCTAATTGCCAAATTACTTTTCTTATTTTTGGAAAAAGCCTGCCTTGATGGAAGCCTATGCTACTGCCTTACTGTACGCCATCCCCTTTTTTATGGTGCTGATGGCCCTGGAAATCGGCTATGGGGCTCTGGTCAAGAACCAGAAATACCGGATTATGGATACCGTGAGCAGCCTGAGTTCAGGGTTCACCAACGTGGTAAAGGACTCCCTGGGGCTGGGCCTGGCCATTTTTACCTACCCCTATTTGCTCGAGCACCTGGCCCTGCTGGAAATACACGCCACCTGGGCTGTCTGGGGGGTCGCCTTCATCGCCATCGACTTTG
>DATIPV010000035.1:0-3558 GCA_035471525.1 Robiginitalea sp. | reverse complement strand
TGATACGCAGGCCGGCAAGGTCCAGGGGTTCGCTGTACCGGGTATAGCCCTTGCCCCCGAGCAGGGCAAGCGGGGCGGTCTGGCCTCCTGCGTCGATTTCAACAACCAGTGCGTCCAGGTCGTTATCGCCCCGTTCTTCTTCCGGGATGGGCACGACGCCGTACTTGCCCCGCAAGGGCAATTCGGGGAGCACAAATTGCATGGAACCCAGGGTGTAGAGCGAGCGCATTTGCAGGGGCTGCAGGCTGTCTGCAGCGACCTCCCCGCTGAACTGGTCGGCCATGCGCGTAAAACTGCCCGGAAATGGCGACCTCAGGGTCATGGCGCTGTCGTTAATCTGTATGTTGACCGCTCCGGCCACTTCGTTGTTCAGGCTGAAGAGCACGTTGTGGATGCTGGTAACCTTGCCTTCCTCCAGGAAGTGGTCGTGGCGGGAGCCTTCTCCGGCTTCCACCAGTTTCAGATACATATTCCCCCCGTCGTCGGGAAGTACCCCCATTCGGGCCCCTTTTATGAAATCCACGTAACTTACCTTCAGGGGGGTATTGCCGAAGTCTGCCGTCCAGGGCAGGTTCGACTGCATGTCTTCTTCCGTTACGATCAGGTCGTCTTCCAGGGCCTTCCTCCGGGTTTGCCCGTCGACCTCTCCGTCTATCCAGAGGGTCAGGAAGGTTTTATCGGAATAAAAGATATTTTCGGTTTCACCCTCCCGGATGGGCATCATGCCCTCAAAGCTTAGGTAGCGCGTAATAAAGGCACCCAGGATAATGAGAACCCAGGAGAGGTGCAGCATCAGCACCGGCCATTTTTCGCGCCGCAACAGCCGGTACCGCGGAATGTTCCCAATGAAATTGATCATGAAAAATGCCATTATGGCCTCAAACCACCAGGCGTTGTAGATCCAGATTCGGGCGGTTTCGGTGCTGTACCAGCTTTCTATGAAGGTCCCGAAAGCCATGGCTGTTGCCATGACCAGAAAAAGGATTGCCATTAAACGCGTTGAGAACAGGGTATTCCGGATAAGTTTCAGCATGCCAGGGTGGGCTTTATTTTGCATGCAAAATTAGTGGATTTGCGCTATCCTCAAAGAAATGATGGCAAAGACATGCAAACGGCGGCGTCTGCCCAGAACATGCAAAAGACGCAACCTTAATATTATCTATCTTATTATCAGTATATTAGAGAGCTTATTTTTCTTGAAACGGGCCGTGTAAAATGCGTTAAAGTCTCCCGATTTCCTTCCCGTCCTCCCCTGCCCGGGCCGTCAGGCACCCGGGCCAATTGCCGTTTTCAGATGGTCCCGCACCGATTATATCCCTATTTTAGCGGCGTGATAAAGACCGTGATCATCGGAAGCGGAAACGTGGCGTATCAGCTGCACCGGGCCATCCTCCAGGCCGAGTCTGTCTCGCTGGAGCAGGTGGCTGCCCGCCGCCCCGAGGCGCTTCGCGATTTTGATCCGCAGGTCCCAAAGGCGGGCTTGTCAGATGCTCTGGCCCCGGCAGACCTTTACCTTCTGGCCGTTTCGGACCGGGCGGTGGGCACGGTCTCCGAACAGGTAGAGACGGGAGGTGGCCTGGTAGTGCATACTTCCGGCACCCTGGGGGTTGATGCCCTGTACGGGAACCGTCGGAAAGGCGTATTCTACCCCCTTCAGACCTTCAGCCGAAGCAGGCCCCTGCCCTTTTCCGGAATCCCGGTGTTGCTGGAGGCGCAGCGGACGGAAGACCTGGAACTGCTGGAAGCCCTGGGGGCTGCCCTGGGAGCCCGAACGCACCGGTGCCGGCAGCGTGAACGGCTCGTGGCGCACCTGGCCGCCGTCTTTGCGAATAATTTCAGCAACCACATGGTTTATCAGGCCCAGCGCCTGTGCCGGAGGCACGGTCTGGAACCGGGCCTGCTGAACCCGCTGCTGCGCGAAACCCTTGAAAAACTTATGGCTATGCCTGCCCTGGAAGCGCAGACCGGCCCGGCACGCCGCCGCGACCGCAATACGCAGGAAGCCCACAGAGGCCTGCTCGGCCCGGGTTTGCCCCTGGAACTCTACGACCTAATTTCCCAATCCATCGAGAAAACGTATGAAAACGAACTATAAGGAAATGCTGCGGGATGTGACCACCTTCGTCTTCGACGTAGATGGTGTCTTTACCGACAGCTCGGTGCTGATCACCACTTCGGGCGAACTGCTCCGCAAAATGAGCATCCGCGACGGGTACGCGGTAAAGACTGCCATTGACAAGGGGTATCGCATCTGCGTTATAAGCGGGGGATCTAACGAAGGAGTGCGCGTGCGCCTCAGGGGCCTCGGAGTTACCGATATCTATCTCGGGGCGGGGCACAAGGAAGACCGCCTGCGCGAGTACATGCTCGATTACGGGATCGCCCCGGGGGAAATCCTGTATATGGGCGATGATATCCCCGATATTCCGGCCATGCGCATGGTGGGCCTGGTAGCCTGCCCGCAGAATGCCGTGCCCGAGGTTAAAGCCCTCTCCCATTATATTTCGCACCTGAACGGGGGCGAGGGATGTGTGCGCGACATCATCCAGCAGGTGATGAAGGTGCAGGGACAATGGGATAGCCAAAACCATGCAGCCCACGACTGATGGGCTTCCTGAAAGATATTCAGCCGGCCCACCTGATCCTGGGTTCAGCCAGCCCCAGGCGCAAGGCCCTGATGGAGGCCATGGGGTTTTCGTTTGAAGTGAGGACCCAGGAATGCGACGAACATTTTCCTGAGCACCTAATACACTATGAAATAACTGATTACCTTTGCGAACTTAAAGCTTTACAACTATTGCATTTCCTCAAGCCGGAAAGTGTGCTACTCACGGCAGACACCATCGTCTGGCAGCACGGCAAGGTTCTCGGGAAACCCCTGAATAAGGAGGAGGCTGTGCAAACCCTGAAAGGATTATCGGGCGCCTGGCACGAAGTGATTACCTCGGTCTGTTTTGCCACCACCTCTTCCCGGCAAATCCGGCACGAGGTAACCCGGGTCAGGTTCGCGACCTTGGAGCCTGCCCTGATCGAAGCCTATATGCAGCTGGGTGAGCCGCTCGACAAGGCGGGAGCCTATGGCATTCAGGAATGGATCGGGCTGGTTGGGATCGAGGCCATCGAGGGGTCGTATACCAATGTGGTGGGCCTGCCCACGCGCCTGGTTTACGAAACGCTGCGAGACATGGGCATGGGTCGGGTGTAACAACCCTGCCGGTGGAAAGCCGCGGGAGAAGGATTCGAAAACTCGGCACCCCTGCGGGGGACGCATTCGAATAAAGACGTAATTTTGTGCAACAGATGCGGAATTAGAGCCTATGAGAGAATTCTATTTCAATTTCCAGTACGAAATTCTGGGCACCTTTGTTTGCCTGGTTATCCTGTTAATCACGCGCACCCTTTCGGTAAAGACCATCCGCCGGATAAGCCGCACCAGCGACATGGATGTTAACCGCGGGCGGCTGATCATCAAATATGTGCTGGTCGGGCACAGTGTATTCCTTATCGTGGCCCTGATCCTGATCTGGGGGGTCCCCATCAAGGAGATAGGCACCGTTC
>DATIPV010000034.1:0-12703 GCA_035471525.1 Robiginitalea sp. | reverse complement strand
CAAAGCGCATATGTACTGGATAGGTTACGATATCGGCAGTTCGTCTGTAAAGGCCGCCCTGATCGATTCGGAAACGGGTTCCGAGCTGGGGCGCGTCCAGTTTCCCAAGAAGGAAATGCCCATTTCGGCCCCCCGGCCCGGATGGGGCGAACAAGACCCGGATCTCTGGTGGAAAAATGCGGTTTTGGCCACGGCAGAGCTCCTCGGCTCCACCGGAATCGCGCCGGAAAAAATACGGGGGATCGGGATCTCGTACCAGATGCACGGCCTGGTAGCGGTAGACCAAAACCTGGACCCGGTGCGCCCCTCCATTATCTGGTGCGACAGCCGCGCTGTGGGCAGCGGGGATAGGTTGCTCGAAAAAGTGGGGGAAGCCGCCTGCCGGGAACACCTGCTCAACGCCCCCGGGAATTTCACCCTGTCCAAACTGGTGTGGGTACAACAGCACGAGCCCCGGGTTTTTGCAAAAATTCACAAGATCATGCTGCCGGGCGATTACATCGCCATGCGTTTGTCGGGCCGCTGCACCACTACGGCTTCGGGCCTTTCGGAAGGCATCCTGTGGGATTTCAGCCGGCACGAGCCCGCCTGGTGGCTGCTGAAAGCCGCCGGGATCGGCCGGGAATTGCTGCCCGAGATCGTCCCCACCTTCGGGGAGCAGGTAGTGCTGGGCGGAGACGGGGCCCGTGAGATGGGCCTGCCGGAAGGGATTCCCGTGCTCTACAGGGCCGGGGACCAGCCCAACAACGCCCTGTCGCTGAACGTTATGGAGCCCGGGGAAGTCGCCGCCACGGGGGGTACCTCGGGGGTGGTCTACGCCGTTACCGACCGCACCCAAACCGGCGAAATGAGCCGCATCAACAATTTTGCCCATGTGAACCACCGGTCGGATGCCCCGCGCATCGGGAAGCTGCTGTGCATCAACGGCACGGGCATCCAGTACAGCTGGATGCAGCATCAGGTATCACCCGGCCTGGACTACCCCGAGATGAACCGGCAGGGAGCCGCCATCCCGGTCGGATGCGAAGGGCTCCGGGTCTACCCCTTTGGCAACGGGGCCGAGCGCATGCTCGGGAACGCCCGTATCGGCGCCCGCATCAGCGGGCTGGATTTTAACCTGCACAGCCGTCCGCATCTGTACCGGGCAGCCCTGGAGGGCATCGCCTTCTCCTTTGTGTACGGCATGGAAATCCTGAAACAGGACGGGGTGCCCCTTCAAAAAATACGGGCGGGCAACGACAACCTGTTCCGGGCCCGGGTCTTCTCAGAAACCATCGCCACCCTAACCGGATCGTCCATCGAAATGGTCGCCACCACAGGGGCGGCCGGGGCGGCACGGGCAGCCGCCGTGGCGGCCGGAGCCTTCCCCTCCATGACCGAGGCCACGGCAACCGACGCCGTACAGCTCAGATACGAACCCCTCCCGGAGGCAGGCGCTTACCGGGAAGCCTACGAAGGCTGGAAGCATGAATTGACAGAACAACTAAAACACCCTATACCATGATCACTACCGGAGACAAAACGTATTTCAAGAACATCGGCAAGATCCCTTTTGAAGGAAAGGGCTCCGACAACCCGCTGGCTTTTAAACACTACGATGAAAACTGCAAGGTTGGCGGCAAGACCATGAAAGACCACTTCCGGTTTGCCATCTGCTACTGGCACACCTTTACCGGGGTGGGGGCCGATCCTTTCGGGGCCCCCACGCAGCGATTCCCCTGGCTGCAAAGCCAGGACCCCCTCCAGCAGGCCAAAGACAAAATGGATGCCGCTTTTGAGTTCATCACCAAGATCGGGGCTCCCTACTTTTGCTTTCACGACTTCGACCTCATCGCCGAGGGGGCTTCCCTGGCCGAATCGGAAAAGCGCCTCGAGCTGATTACCGATTACGCCCAGAAGAAAATGAAGGCCTCCGGCGTAAAACTCCTCTGGGGTACGGCCAACTGCTTCAGCCATCCCCGCTATATGAACGGGGCTGCCACCAACCCCGATTTCAGGGTGGTGGCCGCTGCCGGGGCCCAGGTCAAGAACGCCCTGGACGCCACCATCAAGCTGGGTGGGGAAAACTACGTGTTCTGGGGAGGCCGCGAGGGCTATATGTCGCTGCTCAACACCGATATGAAGCGGGAACAGGACCACATGGCCCGTTTTCTGCATATGGCCCGCGATTATGCGCGCAAGCAGGGGTTCAAGGGTACCTTCTTCATCGAACCCAAACCCATGGAACCCTCCAAGCACCAGTACGATTTCGACGCGGCCACCGTGCTGGGCTTCCTCACCAAGTACGACCTGCTAAACGACTTTAAGCTGAACGTGGAGGTGAACCACGCCACCCTGGCCCAGCACACCTTTGAGCACGAGTTGCAGGTGGCGGCCGACAACGGGCTGCTGGGCAGCATCGACGCCAACCGGGGCGATTACCAGAACGGCTGGGACACCGACCAGTTCCCCGTAGATGTGTACGAACTAACCCAGGCCATGCTGGTTATCCTCCAGGCAGGGGGCTTCCAGGGCGGGGGCGTGAATTTCGACGCCAAGATCCGTCGCAACTCCACCGACCTGGCCGATATCTTCTACGCCCATATCGGCGGCATGGATGCCTTTGCCAGGGCCCTGTTGGCGGCCCAGGCCATCCTGGATAATTCGGAGTACCTGCATTTGCGCAAGCAGCGATACGCTTCGTTCGACAGCGGGAAAGGAAGGGATTTTGAGGCAGGCAGGCTGTCGTTGACAGACCTGCGGGCCATCGCGGAGGGCCACGCCGACATTGAACCCATCAGCGGGCGCCAGGAACTGTACGAGAACATCCTGAACCAGTATATCTGACAGCATACCCCGGGGATTCATTGTACAGGGGCCCGGGACGGCTGCGGCTCCTTTTGTGAACCGCCCGATTTTCGAGGGTCATCATTCGGCGGATGCGAATCCGGGCCGATCGGGATCTTCGGGCGACCGGTCGGGCCCGGCTGCACGTGCCTCCTGCTCAGGAGGCAGCAGGGCCTCCCTGCCGGAAGCGTCTTTGGCCAGCATCAGCCGCCGGCTGGTCTTCATCTCGGCATAGCGCGGGTCGGGGATGTAATCCTGTTTTTCCATTTTGACCACTTCAATGCTCAGAAAACCGAATTCACTGACCACCTTGCCGTACGAGCGGTAAATGCCCCGCCCCCTGAAACGGTAACGGGCTGCCACGGGCGGGAAAAGCACCGTGTCGAAGACCTCCCCGTACGGGTCTATGAAGGTGGCAAAATACATGCGCTGGCCCTTATGGGTCTGGGTGTTCTTGACCGTTACCAGGTAGCCGTAGATATCGATGAACCGGCCCAGGAAATCGGGCAGGTGGCGGCTGCCGTTGCGGTTGGCTGGCGGCGCTGCCAGCAACTCGAAAGGGCTGCAGAGGCAGAACCCCAGCAGTTCCAGCTGGGTGAAGGCCGTCTCCAGCCCGGTGCCGTGCAGTTGCGGGATGCGGAAATTCGTGCGCTGGGGCGGAAACAGGCGGGGGTGCTCGCTTCCCCTGCCCCGGGAAAGCAGCATGTGGGCCTGCCAGAGCAGCCGGTGCTTTTCGGCTCCCGTGCTGCGAAAGGCGTCGATGCGGATCAGGATGCTCAGCTGCTCGATGGAGATGGGCACCCGGTCCAGGAAATCTTCCAGCCCGGTGAAAGGCCCGCCCAGCTGCCGCTGCCGCACGATGCGGTCCATGACCCGTGCCTCGAGCTCCTTCAGGTAGATAAACCCCAGGTAAATTTCGGCCCCCTCAATGCGGTTGGCGATGCCGGAGCGGTTGATGCAGGGCGGGTGCACGGCAGCCCCCAGCATGCGCGCCTCGTGTACGTAGCTCTCGGGGCGGTAGAAGCCGCCCCCGTTGTTGAGCACGGCCACCAGGTATTCCAGCGGGAAGTAGGCCCGCAAAAAGAGGCTCTGGTAGCTCTCCACGGCGTAGGAGGCAGAATGTCCCTTGGCAAAGGCATAGCCCGCAAAACTGGCCACCTGGTGCCAGATCTCCGAGATCAGGGTTTCCGGATAGCCCTTTTCCCGGCAGTTGTTCATGAAGACGGCCCGGATGCGCTCGAACTCGTCCCTCGACCGGAACTTCCCGCTCATGCCCCGGCGCAGCACGTCGGCCTCTCCCAGGCCGAGGCCCGCGAAGTAATGGGCCACCTTGATCACGTCTTCCTGGTAGACCATCACCCCATAGGTGTCGGGCATGATGTCCAAAAGCACCGGGTGGGCCTGCTTGACCCGCTCCGGATCGCGGTGGCGCAGGATGTATTCCCGCATCATCCCGCTTTTGGAAACCCCCGGCCGGATAATGGAACTGGCGGCCACCAGGGCCAGGTAATTGTCTACCTCCAGCTTTTTGAGCAGCATGCGCATGGCGGGCGACTCCACGTAAAAACACCCCATGCACTGGGCGGTTTTGATCAGGTTGTTCACCACCGGGTCGGCCTTGATGCGGCGCAGGTCGTGGATGTCTACCCCCGCAAAGGCCTCCGGCTGGTTCAGGCGGGCGATCTCCAGGGCCTCCTTGATCTTGGCCAGCCCGCGCTGGCCCAGGATGTCGAACTTGTACAGGCCCACGTCTTCGGCGATCACCATGTCGAACTGGACGGTGGCAAACCCCTTGGGGGGCAGGTGGGTGGCCGCGAACCAGTGCAGCGGCTTTTCGGAGATGAGGATGCCTCCCGAGTGGACGCTCAGGTAATTGGGCATCCCCTTGATGAGCTGCCCGTAGCGCAACACCAGCCGGGCCACCCCGTCCAGGCGGGAAGACTCGTACTGCCCCTGGCAAAGGGCGTCTATCTCGGCCTTGGGCAGCCCGAAGACCTTGCCCAGTTCCCGGACGATGCCGCGCTGCCGGAAGGTCACATAGGTGCCCAGCAGGGCCACGTGCTCGAAGCGCCCGAAAATGTAGCGGGTGATGTCTTCCCGGTCCCTCCAGGAGAAGTCGATGTCGAAGTCGGGCGGGTTGGCCCGGAACAGGTTGATGAAGCGCTCGAAGTACAGGTCGAGCTCAATGGGGTCCACATCGGTGATGCGCAGCAGGTAGGCCACGATGCTGTTGGCCCCGCTCCCCCGCCCCACGTAGAAGAAACCCCTGCGCCGGGCCTCGCTCACGATGTCCCAGTTGATGAGGAAATAGGAGACGAATTCCTTCTTCCGGATCAGGTCGAGCTCCTTCTCCAGGCGGCGGTAAATCTCCGGGCCGGGGTCGCTGTAGCGGTACGGCATCCCCTCCCGGCAAAGGCGCTCCAGCAGGGCCTCGTCTTCCTCCCGGCTGCCCGTATAGGTCTGCAGGTTCTGGGGGGTGCGCGCCTCCGAGAAATCGAACCGGATCCCGCAGCCCTCCAGCAGGGCCTGTGTGTTCTCCAGGATAAAGGTGTATTCCGAAAAGGCCGCCGCCAGGTTGGCCACCGGGTACATGCAGTCTTCCGGGCTCCCCTGCTCCGATTCGGGCAGCTTGCTGAGCAGGGTGTTGTTGTCGATGGCCCGCAGCAGGCGGTGCGCGTTGTAGTCCCGCTTGTCGCGGAAGGTCACCGTCTGCTGCACCACCAGCCGGTCGCGGTATTCGATCAGGTGGGAAAACGGCAAACGGCGCAGGTCGCGCACCGACACCCCGATGTATTCATGCGGGGCAAAATCTTCCATCTCGGCCAGCAGCACCGCCTCAAAAGGGTAGATCGCCACGGCATCCGAAAAAGCAGGGGCCCGTTGCGGCAGGGGCTGTTTCTCGTGCAGGTGGTGCGAGAGGAAGCGGTTCAGCTCCAGGTAACCCGCATTGTTGCGGGCCAGGCCCACAAAGCAGGGGGCCATGCCGTTTCGGAAGTCGATCCCCAGCAGGGGCCTCACCCCGAATTCCGGGGCGCGGCGCACGAAGCTGAGCCCGGCCGAGGTGTTGTTGATGTCGGTCAGGGCCAGGCAGCGCACCCCGTTCTTTTGGGCCAGTTCCAATAGTTCCAGCTCGGAGAAGGCGCCGTAGCGCAGGCTGTAGTAGGTGTGACAATTTAGGTACATGACAATATGTACAATGCTAGTCGTTAATCATCTGAAACGGTTTGGAGCCCGGGCAGGTTCAAGGTTCAAGGTTGAAGGTTCAAGGAGGATCTGCCCTTCCCTCATTTTCCACTAAACCTAAAACCCGTAATTTTTGAACATTAGTCATTGAACTTTGAACCTTGAACTTTGAACCCTACTCCCCCTACTGTTTCCGGTGCGCCAGCACGGTGGGGGGTTGCCCGTTGAAGGGGTTGTGCATCCGCCCGATGGTACGGGCGCCCATGCCCGAGGCCCGTATCACGCTCTTGTCGCCGAAGCGCTCGCGGATGCGGTCAAGGGCCGCGTAGAGGCGCAGCGCTTCCTCGGTGTCCTCGAACAGGTTGATCTGGTAGTGGCCCGGCACCAGGTCGGTGAAGCGCACCCCGATCAGGCGCACCAGCAGCCGCCGGTCGTAGAGCCGCTCAAAGAGGTCGAGCACCTGGGGGATCAGCTTGTGGTCGGCCGAGGTATACGGGATGTGCAGCTGCCTGGAATAGGTGTTGAAATCCGAATAGCGGATCTTCACGCTGACGCAGGCAGTTAGCTTCCCGCCCCGGCGGAGCTGGAAGGCCAGGTTCTCCGTCATGGCTGTCAAAATGCCCCGGAGCCTGACCACGTCGATGGTATCCCGGTCGAAGGTGCGCTCGGTGGAGATGGACTTGCGCTCGCAGAAGGGGATCACCGGGCTGTTGTCGATGCCGTTGGCCCGTTTCCAGATGAGCGCGCCGTTGGCCCCGAGCACCCGTTGCATGACCTCCAGCGGCATTTCCTGCAGGGTCCGGATCTGCCGAAGGCCCAGGTTCCGCAAGGTCTGGTAGGTCTTGTCGCCCACCAGGGGGATCTTCTTGATCGAAAGCGGCGCCAGGAACAATTTTTCGTAGCCGAAGTCGATCTTCAGCTGGTTGTTGGGCTTGGCCTCCCCGGTGGCCATCTTGGAGACCACCTTGTTGACCGACAGCCCGAAGGAAATGGGCAGCCCGGTCTCCCGGATGATGCGCTGGCGCAGCTCGGTGGCGTAGCGGTAGCAGCCAAAGAAGCGGTCCATCCCCGAAAGGTCTGCGTAGAACTCGTCGATACTCGATTTCTCGAAGAGGGGCACCTGTTCCCTGATGATGTCGGTAACCTCGTCGGAATGCCTGCTGTAGGTGCCGGCATTGCCGCGGATTACCACGGCCTCCGGGCAGAGTTCCCGGGCCATGCGCATGGGCATGCCCGAATGCACCCCGTAGCCGCGGGTCTCGTAACTGCAGGCGGCCACCACGCCCCGGTCGCTCAGCCCCCCCACCAGGATGGGCTTGTGCCTGAGGCGGCTGTCGAGCTTGCGCTCCACCGACACGAAAAACGTATCCAGATCCAGATGTAAAATGGTTCGTTGCATCTCGCTTTCAGAAAAAAGAGGGGATGCTAATGTATGGATATTTTCCGTTTTTATGGAATTTTTCCCAGTGATAAATTGTTAAAAATTGCAGGGGGGCCGACAGGTACCCGGGGAGGTGTCGGGGGCTTGGAGGGCGGGGGGGTATTTCAGGATCGGCACCTGCACGCAGGCGAGCTATACGGTGCGGGTTACCCGACCCGGGTAACCTCGATTTTCTCGATGGGGGCCACGTTGATCGGAATGAGCTCTTCCACTACGTGGGAGCTGTCGAGGCCGAAATCTTCAATGGCGCTCAACCCCATTGATTTCAAAAAGCGATAGACGCGAATCGACAGGATCTCCAGCACGCTGAGGTGGTTGTCGGTAGCCACCCTCGAGTTGATCAGCACGTATTTAAAATCGGGCGGCACGGCGCGGGAACGCAGGGAGGGGTAAGCGCTTTCGGTATACACCTCCCCCGACTTCCGCAATTGCTCGTAGATAATCTGCATAAAGCGGTTCAACAGGTGCGGCTCCTTGAAACCGACATTCAGCGTAATATAAAAACACCGGTTGGGCAAAAGCGGATGAACGCTGTAGCGAACCCCGTACGGCTCATCGGTAATTTTCAGGTGGACGAACCAGTACACGTGGGCCCGCTTCGGATTCATATGGAACAGGGAGTGCACGATCGTGGAATCGATCAGGTGCCGCTGGGCGGCACGTGCCGGATAGACCAGGTGCGTGGCCGCAAATGGGATGCTTTCGTCCCGTGACACCTCATCCAGCAAGGGCAGAATGGAATCGGTGCGAACGTAATCTGCCACCCGGTTGCGCAGCCTGCGTGCATACTGGTAGCTCAGCAGCAACACAAAGATGAGCGATGCCAGGGCCAGGGTAAACCACCCCCCGTGTAAAATCTTATGGGCATTGGAAACGAGGAAGGTGCCCTCCAGCAGGGCAAACAAAGCGAAAACCGACAGCACGGCCCATTTCAGGGTCTTCGATCTAACGATCATCAGGTACCCCAGCAACAAAGTGGTCATCAGCATGTCGATGGTAATAGCCAGTCCGTAGGCCGCCTCCATATTGGCGGCTCGCCGGAACAACAAAATGACCACCAGGCACCCCGCCATCAGGAAGCCATTGATAAACGGGACATACACCTGTCCTTTATGCCGCGACGGGTAGCGTACCTTCAGGTTGGTCCACAATTTCAGTTTTATGGCCTCGCTGACCAGGGTGAAAATCCCCGATATCAGGGCCTGGCTGGCAATGATGGCCGCCGTGGTGGCCAGCAGGATAATCCAGGGGAGCCACTCCCGAGGCACGGTGGCATAAAAAACGGAATGGGTGGTGTATCCTTCCGGGACCCCCATCAAAAAAGCGGCCTGCCCGAAATAGCTCAGCAAGAGCATGCACAGCACAAACAGCCATGCAATGCGGATGTTGCCCTTTCCGCAATGCCCCAAATCGGCATACATGGCCTCGGCACCCGTAGTGCAGAGGAACACGGCCCCCAGCACCAAAAGGGCCGAGGGATATTCCAGCAGGAAGCGGATGCCGTAAAGCGGGTTAAGGGCCGAAAGTACCCGGGGTTCTTCCAGGATCTGCTGCACGCCCAGGAACCCGATCGCCAAAAACCAGGTGAGCATGACCGGCCCGAAAAGGATGCCAATACGCCCGGTGCCAAAGGGCTGAATCGCAAAGAGCGCGACCACGATGCCGCAGACGATGGGCAGAACAGGCAGGTCGTCCCGGATGCCCGCCAGGCCTTCCACCGCAGATGAGATGGAGATGGCCGGGGTAATAAACCCGTCGCTGATAAGGGTGGCGCACCCGATCAGGGCCGGGATCAGGATCCATTTGTTCCCGGTTTTCTTCAGCAGGGCGTAGAGGGCGAAGATACCCCCCTCCCCGTGGTTGTCGGCCTGGAGCGCCAACCAGACATACTTGGCGGTAGCCAGCAGCAACAGGGTCCAGAATACACAGGAAACGCTCCCCAGGATCAGGAATTCGTCAAAATTCCAGCCCCCGGTAATCGCGGTGAACACATACAGGGGGGAGGTGCCGATATCCCCGAAAACGATCCCGAGGGTGATAAGCACGGCCGCCGGCCCTGATTTGTTCAAGGTACCGCTCATCTCATTGTCATTGCCATAAACGAGACCACGCCCGCCAGGTAGCCCAGCAGGGCCAGCGGAGCAATCCGCTTCAGGTACCAGACGAAATCGATTTTCAGCAAGCCCATGGCTGCCACCCCGGCTGCCGACCCGATTATCAGCAAACTGCCCCCGGTGCCGGCGCAAAAGGCGAGCAGGGTCCAGAATTCATGGTCCGAGGGGTACAGCTCGAGGGGGTACATGCCCACTACCCCGGCTACCAGCGGCACGTTATCCACCACGGAGGAAAGGATGCCCAGAAAGGCATTTGAATAATGGAAATCCGGGAAGGTATGGGCCAGGGCTTCTCCCAGCATCTGCAAGGCCCCGATCGCCTCCAGGGAACCTACCGCCAGCAGAATGCCCAGAAAAAAGAGCACGCTGGGGGTATCGATCCGCTGAAGGACCCCGGAGACGGAAAAGTGTTTTTTCAGTTCGTCGGCCTTCTTGCGGTGCAGAATCTCGGTGCCCAGCCAAAGCACCGACAGGCTGAACAGCATGCCCATAAAGGGGGGCAAATGGGTCAGGAACTTAAACAGGGGCACCCAGAGCAACAGCAAAACGCCCGCCAGCAAGATCGCCTTGCTTTCCGGATTGGACGAGCTATCCGCGGGGGCTTCCCGCACCAGTACCCCGCGGAGCTCCGCAGGCGGCCACAGGCTTACCCACAGCAGCGGGATCAGCAGGGAAAGCAAGCTGGGCACCAGGGTGTCGCTCACTATGGCCAGGGTGCTGATATGCCCGCTGTTCCAAAGCATAATGGTGGTTACGTCCCCAATGGGCGACCAGGCTCCTCCCGCGTTGGCGGCAATGACCACGAACCCCGCAAAAAAAAGCTGTTCGTTCCGGGAATTCAGCAACTTCTTGAGCAGGGTAACCATCACAATCGCTGTAGTCAGGTTGTCGAGTACAGCCGACAGGAAAAAGGTGAAAAACGCCACCAGCCACAGCAGCTTTCGCGGATTGACCGTTCGAATCTCCTGCTGTATCCAGCTGAAGCCGTGGTGGGTATCTATCAACTCCACAATGGCCATGGCTGCCAGCAGGAAAAACATGAGTTGAGCCACAGATCCGAAATGGTGGGTCAGCGCTTCCTGCTCTACCGGAACCCCAAAAAGCCCCAACACGGCCAATGCCCATAAACTTACGCCTGTGAACAGGGCAACTCCCGATTTATTGAGGTGCACGACATTTTCGAGGGCAATCAGCAGGTATCCTGCCGAAAATAGCACCAAGGCCAGTGTGGTTCCCATAGTTGGCTAGATTACAGGTTGTCAGGCGGCAGCCCGGAGCGGGTTCCTGGGTGCGGCCGCGCTCAGGATATGGCTCTTCCAGCGCTCGGCACGCTGTCGCTCCAGGTTTTCGCTATACGCATCGCTTTTTTGATAAAAAAGCAGGCGCACGGGCTCCCGCTTTTGCCCGAAGTTCAGCTCGAGCTCCAGGCGTTCCAATACCTCTTCGCGTTGGTTTTTCTTGCGATACGTGCGCTCTTCTGCCAGGATCCGGGCGCCCTGAAGACCCGCTAAGGCCAGGCGTTGGACCGTCTGGGCCTGGCCCAGCGCACTGATATAGAGGAGCACGTTTTTTTGGTTATCGATCCCGATAAAGAAATTAGCCCATTGTTCGCTGGGAACCAGCTTCAGATCCAGGTTCTTCACCGTTTGCCGGAATTGGCGTTTCATAGCGCGCGTTCCCGACTTTCCCATGGTCGCAGCCAGGAAAAAGGGGCCGAATATAATCACTATTAAAAGTAGGGAAATAAATCCCAATGCAGTATCCATGTCTTCAATAAATTAGAGTGAATGAAATTGTGCGTTTCGGAGCAATTCCGTGCACAGGTTGTGGGTGCCGTTTGGCGCGGGAAAGCATCCGGAAACTTCAGAGAAAGAAGTGAAAGGGGAAAAGCATCTGCCACTCCCGCTGGCCCCTGGTTTGAAGGGCCACCTGCGATTGCCACCCGAGGTCGGGATAAACACCCGGAAGCCGGGCAGATCCCGAACTCATCAGGCCAGCGGCCCGCAGCGGCTCGCGGGAATGCGAGCGTTCAAGGTAGGGGGTCAGCTCCAGGGTCCGGGCATCGAGGGCGGGTAAATCGCGTGCAAAGTCCTGCCCGGAAAGGCAACACTTTAAATGGCCTCCTGAAGCTACCGCTTCGGATCCCCCTGCAGATTCCCATGCAGCCGTATTCCCGAGTAAGATTACTGCTGCAAAAATGTGTAGAAACACAACGTTCAAATCAACAGATAAATGTACGTACAAGTAGCGTTAACGGATTGCCAATTTTTTCAAGTCTCCACAGAAATTTATTTTTTATAAAATATTCAGCGCTTCATTCTTTTTAATACTTTCACCGGGCAATTCCACGATTGTGCTAACACTGGGTTTTCTGGGATTCCTGCTCGCATCATATGCCGTAATCGCCAATGATGTTATACAGACGCTGGGCACCTTTTTGTCTTCCAACCACAACAGGCACTGGCTGCTTTTGTGGGGCTTTGCCGCCACCATCCTTTCGGCCACGCTGCTGGTAAGCTGGTATACTCACGGAGGGGATCCGTCTTACGGCCGTCTGGAACAAATCCCCTTGCCCGAGACCCTGCACTGGTGGTACCTGCTCGCCCCCCTGTCGCTCTTGATTATTACGCGGCTCGGAATTCCGGTAAGCACCACCTTTATGATACTCAGCGTCTTTTCGTCTGGCCAGCTCATCGAAAAGATGCTCCTCAAATCGGTTCTGGGGTATTTGCTGGCCCTGGTCTTTTCCCTGGGCCTGTATTACCTTATCGCCCGTAGGCTGGAATCGGGGGCCGCCCTGCGACTCATGGGCATACGCAAACAGAAAAAGTTTTGGCTGGCGGCCCAATGGGCATCTACCGCCTTTCTCTGGACGCAATGGCTTATACAGGACTTTGCCAATATTTTTGTGTTCCTGCCCCGGTCCCTCTCCCTGTAACAGCTGCTTATCTCACTGGGGGTTATTCTGGCCATTATGGCGTATATCTTCAATTCGCGCGGCGGGAAAATCCAGGAGATCGTAAATAAAAAAGCCAATACGAAGAACATCCGATCTGCCACCCTGATCGATCTCAGCTACGGGGCCCTGCTTTTTGTCTTCGGCAACCTCACCACGGTGCCCATGAGCACTACATGGGCC
>DATIPV010000033.1:0-5546 GCA_035471525.1 Robiginitalea sp. | reverse complement strand
GGCTTCGGTAAGGATATCCATCCGGCTCATGGGGGCCCGCATCATGGTGGCGGCCAGAGGGGTGGGCCGGCCCTTTTCGTCCAGGGCCGTCACCAGGGCTTCCCCGATCCCCAGCGCGGTGAGCACCTCCTTGGTGTCGTAGTATTCCGATTCCGGGAAATTCTCCGCTGTGAGTTTAATGGCCTTCCGGTCGCGGGCGGTAAAGGCGCGAAGGGCGTGCTGGATCTTCAGGCCCAGCTGGGCGAGCACCTCGTTGGGCACGTCGGTCGGGTTCTGGGTCACGAAATACAGGCCCACCCCCTTGGAACGGATGAGCTTTACGATGCTTTCGATCTGGTCGAGCAGGGCCCGGGAGGCCTCCTTGAAGATGAGGTGGGCCTCGTCTATGAACAGCACCAGTTCGGGCCGTTCACTGTCGCCCTGTTCGGGAAAACTCCCGTAAATCTCGGCCAGCAGGCTCAGCATAAAGGTCGAGAAGAGTTTGGGCCGGTCCTGAATATCGGTAAGCCGGATGATGTTGATATACCCGCGGCCTTCGGCGTCTACCCGGGTGAGGTCGTCCACCTCGAAGGATTTCTCCCCGAAAAACAGCTCGGCCCCCTGTTGTTCCAGTTCGATTACCTTGCGCAGGATGGTTCCCGTGGAGCTGGTGCTCAGCCGCCCGTAGCTGGCCTCGAATTCCTTCTTGCCTTCGCCCGTGGCGTACTGCATCACTTTTTTGAGGTCTTTCAGGTCCAGCAGCGGCAGCCTGTTGTCGTCGCAGTATTTGAAGATCACCGCCATAACGCCTTCCTGCGCCTCAGAGAGGTCCATAATGCGCGACAGCAGCACGGGGCCGAATTCGGAAACGGTGGCCCGCAGCTTTACCCCGTCCTGTTCGGAAAGGGTCAGTAGCTCCACCGGAAAGGCCTGCGGTTTAAAATCCAGGCCGATCTGCGCCATACGCTGGTCTATCTTGGGGTGGCCGGGGCTGGGTTGGGCCAGGCCGCTCAGGTCGCCCTTCAAGTCCATCAGCAAAACCGGGATGCCCTGCAGCGACAGGTTCTCGGCCAGTACCTGCAGCGACTTGGTTTTTCCGGTTCCCGTGGCCCCGGCTATCAGCCCGTGGCGGTTCAGGGTCTTCAGGGGTATTTTCACATGGGCCCCCGTAAGGGGCTCGCCGTGCAGCATGGCGGCGCCCACCACGATGGATTCACCCTTGCATTGATACCCGTTTTCGATGTGTTCCCGGAAAGAATCGGCGGTCCTCATAGGCTCAACTTTGCTGTAAAAATAGCAGAATTAGCAGGAAGTGCCCCCCGGGGGACCGGAATTTTCCCCCGGTCGTGCCGGCGGGGAATTTGGTTATCTTTGCCGCATGGAAAAAGAGGCGGTACTGGAACAGGTGAATCAGGGGGTGATGCTGCCCCTCATGGAGGCTTTCTACACCATCCAGGGAGAAGGCTTCCACACCGGGAAGGCCGCCTATTTCATCCGGGTTGGCGGATGCGACGTGGGCTGCCACTGGTGCGACGTAAAGGAGAGCTGGAATGCCGAACTGCACCCGCCCACCCCTGTAGGGCCCATCGTGGAGCAGGCGGCCCGTTATTCCGATACCATCGTGGTAACAGGGGGCGAGCCCCTGACCTGGAATATGGGCCCGCTTACGGCAGCGCTCAGGGCACGCGGGATGAAGATCCACATCGAGACTTCAGGAGCTTATCCCCTGAGCGGCCATTGGGACTGGATCTGCCTGTCGCCCAAGAAGACGAAGCTGCCGCTTGACGAAGTTTACGCACGGGCCGACGAGCTCAAGGTGATCGTTTACAACAAGCACGATTTTGCTTTCGCCGAGCAGCAGGCCAGGCAGGTGCGGCCGGGCTGCCACTTGTTCCTGCAGCCCGAATGGAGCGTGCGCGAAAAGGTTACCCCGCTTATTGTGGACTATGTGATGCAGAACCCCAAATGGCGGGTGTCCCTGCAAACCCATAAATACCTGAATATCCCCTGATACGCCCCTCAGCGCCCGCCAATGGCCTGCAGGTCGCGGAGGCATTCGGGCCCCAGGTCGGGCACAATCGTGAAGTTTTTGGCTGCCCGTTCTTCCAGGATTTTCGCCATTCCGGTGGTGAACTCCAGGGAAGCTTCCATCAGGCAAGCCTCTTCCAGGCAATGGTTGGCCGCATCGGGGTCTTCGTGCGGGTTTATTTCAGGGGTCCCCAGGTTTACCAGGCCAAACAGGTGCCCGAATTCGTGGGTGAGCGTGGCAGCCTCGGCCGCAGCCGTGCTGATTGCCGCGCTCTTGGAAGCCAGCTCGCGGATGGTACTCTCGTGCAATACCATGGAGGTGTTGCGGTACACGGCCCCCAGGGTAAATGAGTTCCCGTCGGGGTCGTCCGTGCTGGAAGGGGCATCGGCAAAGTAGATGTACAACCCCATGGTGCGCCCCTGGTTGTACAGGGTCCGGTTTTCGTTTTCCAGGGCGGCGATCTCCTGCAGGGTGAGGGTGGCCTCATTCGGGGAGGGCAGGAGCAAAAATTCGAAACGGACGGCACTTTTGAAGGTCCGCAGCAACAGGAATTCCTCCAGGTCTTCCAGGGCCAGGTCGCTGGGCCTGAATCCTTCCACATAGGCGATCTGGACAGCCAGCTGGTCAAAATTGGTATTGGTGAGCAGGTCGGCCGCGCTTTCGCCGGCAGCCAGCAGGTTGCCCGACCGGTCAATGGGGTCGGGGTCGGGATTTGTTTCGGAATCTTTGGAACAATTGCCCAGCAGCAGGGCAAGGAATAGGATGGCTATCAGCCTCAGGGTACTTCTCATGCGAATCATTTTCTTATCAAACGTTTTTTGCCGGGTTCTGGTATGCGGGCCTTGTGAGGCGTGCCAGGTAATCGTAATGCGGCCCCTGCGCCACCTGTTCTGCTTCCAGCCCGGCCCGGGCGGCGGCGGTCGCCAGGGTTGGGTAATCTACAAACAGCCACGGGAACGGCCTGCCCTTCTTCCCCTTGTATTCCAGCCGGTAGCGTATCTCCCCGTAGTAAGCCCGGTCTGCGGGCACCCAATACCCCCCGTCGGCGTCTTCCTCGAACAGGTAGATCAGGTCGCTGGAATCGAGTAAAATCTGGCCCCCGGGGGCCAACAGCCCGGTCAGCCGTTTCAGGCAGGCGGGCAAGCGGGCCAGGCTCCCGGCCAGTCCAATGCCGTTCATTAATAACAACAAAGTGGCGTATTTTCCCGACCCGAAATCCCATATATTTTCGCAACGGGTGCTTTGCAGCCCCCTTTCGGAGGCGACCTGGACCGCCCCCGGCGAACTGTCGAGCCCTGTGCAGTCGAGCCCCCGGGCCTGCAAGGCCAGGCTGTGGCTGCCGGCCCCGCAGCCGATGTCGAGCACCGGCCCCACAGCCAGGTCGAGGGCCATTTGTTCCAGCCCGGGCATCTGCTCAAACGTCCGGAAAAAATAGGCCGGTGGCAATTCCTCCACGCTTCCCAGGGAGGTGTGGATGCGCAGGTCAGGTGTTGGCTGGCCCTGCCAGTGGTCGAGCAGGGCCTTTCCCATTACGTCCATGAATCGTACTTTTGACGGGAGCACAAGGTACGAATAAATATACCCCGCATGAGCGAAGACCTGGAGAAACTGCCGCAGCAGGCCGCCGAGAAAAAAAGCCAGAACCAGCGCTTTCTCAAGCGGTTGAAGGCCCGCCCCCCCCGCGAACTGGATGCCCTGATGCAGGATCTGCACGAGGCGGAGTTCCGGCGCACCGACTGCCTGGCATGCGCCAATTGCTGCAAGACCACCGGACCCTTGTTTACCGGGGCAGACATCGAACGCATCGCTGCCCGCCTGCGGCTGAAACCGGGCGTGTTCGTGTCCCGGTACCTCCGCCTGGACGAAGACGGGGACTATGTGCTGCAGCAGCTTCCCTGCCCCTTCCTGGGCGCTGAAAATTACTGCCAGATCTACGACCACCGCCCCAAGGCCTGCCGGGAATACCCCCATACCGACCGCAAGAAGTTCCACCAGATCTCTGGCCTAACCCTGAAAAACACGGCCATCTGCCCGGCGGCCTTCCGTATCGTGGAGGAAATGAAAAGACGGCTGCCCGGCTACCTGTAAACCGGCATCCCGTATTTTAGGAATTGAAAAATTGGGTATTTTAGGCCCATGGAAAGCATCCTCAACTACTTCGAGAACATCCCCTCCCTGCACCGCAGCCTGTTGCTGGTCTGCGGCATTACCTTTTTCTGGCTGCTGGAGGGAGCAGTACCCCTGTTCCGTTTCCGGTACCGCAAGTGGCGGCATGCCCTGCCCAATTTCTTTTTCACGGCCACCACCATCGCAATCAATTTCGCCCTGGCCTTCCTGTTGTTGCGCACCAGCGACTGGGTAGCGGCCAGCGACTTCGGCATCCTCAACTGGATGCCCGGCCTGCCGCTCTGGGCCTATGTATTGTTGGGGGTGCTGCTGCTCGATTTTTTCGGCGCCTACCTGCCGCACTACGTGGAGCACAGGGTAAAGCCGCTCTGGATGATCCACCTGGTGCACCACACCGACCACGAGGTCGATACCACCACGGCCAACCGCCACCACCCCCTGGAGAGCTTTGTCCGGTTTTTCTTCACCCTGGTGGGGGTGTTCCTGTCGGGTACGCCCATCGCCATAGTGATGCTGTATCAGTCCCTATCTTTGCTGGCCACGCAGTTCACCCACGCCAACATCCGCCTGCCCGCCCGGGTAGACCGGGCCCTTAGCTGGGTGCTGGTTTCTCCCGATATGCACAAGGTACACCACCATTACCGCCTGCCCTATACCGATTCCAATTACGGGAACATCTTTTCCATTTGGGACAGGCTGCTGGGCACCTACCGGGAGCTGGACCGGGAATCGATTGTCTATGGGGTGGATACCTTCCCCGACCCTGTCGAGAACGCCAGCCTGCCGGGCCTGCTCAAACAGCCTTTCCACAAATACCGCAAACCCACCTACTCGGGCGAAAATCCCGGCGCCTCCGCTCAGGGGTAGCGCAGGTACCGTTCCCGGATGGCGCGGAAGGCCTCCAGGTCGGCCTGCCAGGTAGCCCGGATCTCCCCGGCGGAGAGCCCCGCCTCGATCTGCTGCTGCAGGCGCCGCGTTCCCGCGTGTTTGGTAAAACCGTCGGTCAAAAAGAATTCAGAGCCTGCTTCCCGGTGTTGGTAGGCCTCGATGAGCCAGCTCAGGTCTACGGCCCTTGGGGGTGTTACCTTCCTGAGGTCGCGGCCGTGGCAGCTTTCCCCCAGGTGCTTGGGGTTTTTTGCCCCCGGGTTCGACTGGGGGGTATACGAAAAATCGAAATAAGCCGGGTTTAGGAAGGGGGCCCCAAAACACTGAAATTGCCAGGAAGTACCCCGGCCCGCATTCACGCGGGTACCCTCGAACAGCCCCAGGCTAGGGTATAGCCGGGCAGCCTGGGTGTTGGGGATATTTGGGGAGGGCGCAATGGGGAGCTCGTAGGGCACGCCGCGCCGGTAGTTTTCCAGGTCGATCACCGTTAGGTCGGCTTGCTGCCCGCCTTCTAGCCAGCCCTGCC
>DATIPV010000032.1:0-3573 GCA_035471525.1 Robiginitalea sp. | reverse complement strand
CGCACCTTTTCGATCATGGTTTGCAGGTTTTGCCGGGTTTCGCTCAGGGGTATGCCCCTCAGGCCGTCGTTGGCGCCCAGTTCGAGCACGAAAATGTCTACCGGCTGCCGCAGCACCCAGTCCAGGCGATTCGCGCCGCTGGCGGTGGTTTCCCCACTCAAGCCCGCGTTTATGGCGCGATAGGGGTATCCCAGGGAATCCAGTCGTTTTCCGATCAGGCCCGGGAAGGCCTGCTCAGGGTCTACCCCCAGGCCTGCCGTGAGGGAATTGCCGAAGAACAGAATAGAGGCCCCTGTTGCCGGCGGGGTCGGGATGGGTTCCGCAGGGGCCGTGCCGTAATCAGTTCCGTTCGTTTTCCCGCCCTGCCTTTCCCCGCACCCCAGGGTGATAAGGATGGTCAAAATATAACAGAATTTTATGAAGCAACTCCGGGTCATTATCCGCTTTGTTTGATTTCTATTCCCTATTTTCAGCACGTTTGAACGGAAACCGCCGATTATGCCAAATATATTAAACGTACGTGAGCTTCGGAAAACCTATTCCAGCGGAGGCTCCGAACTTACCGTACTGGACGACATCACCTTTTCGGTGCCCGCCGGTACTACTTTCGCCCTGGTAGGGCCCTCGGGAAGCGGGAAGACCACTCTGCTGGGCCTGTGTGCCGGTCTCGACACCCCGAATTCGGGAAGCGTTGAACTGTGCGGGGCCGACCTGGGAAGTCTTTCCGAAGACGAACGCGCCCTGCTCCGCAACCGACAGGTGGGCTTCATTTTCCAGAATTTCCAGCTGTTGCCCACCCTGACGGCCCTCGAAAATGTGAGCGTACCCCTGGAACTTCAGGGAGAGCGCCGGGCCGTGGAGCTGGCCCGGGAGTTGCTCGCCAAGGTGGGGCTTTCCGACCGGGGTCACCATTACCCGAGCCAGCTTTCGGGGGGCGAACAGCAGCGGGTGGCCCTTGCCCGGGCCTTCGCCAACCGGCCAAAGGTCCTGTTTGCCGACGAGCCTACCGGGAATCTCGACGAGGAAACCGGCAGGCGGGTGGTAAACCTGCTCTTCGACCTGAACCAGGAGGCGGGCACCACCCTGGTGATCGTTACGCACGACATGGAACTGGCGCGCCGCTGCGACCGCCTCCTGCGCCTGAAAGGCGGGAAAGTATTTGAACGTCAGGAACTCAGCGTCTGATGGAGCTGCCGCAACCCATACCCGGAAAGGCCGGCAGGCGCTGGCTGATGCGTATGGCATGGCGCGACGGGCGGGCCAGCCTTCATCGCCTGGTGCTTTTCATGGGGTCTATCGTTCTGGGGATAGGGGCGCTGGTGGCCATACAAAACTTCGGCCTTACCCTGGAAGCCACCATCGCCGGTCAGTCGAAAGAGCTTATGGGCGCCGATTATCTGGTGGATACCGACCAGCCGCCCGCTGAAGAATTTCTCGATAGCATACGCCAGATGCCCGGTACCTACAGGCGCGAGGTGAACTTCGCCACCATGGTATCCTTTCCCGATCGGAGCGGTACCCGTTTGGTGCGGGTACGCGGCATGGAAGAGGGGTACCCTTTTTACGGCGCCCTGGAAACAACTCCTGTGGAAGCGGCCCAAACCTATATTGCAGACAGCAGTGCCCTGCTCGATGCCACCCTGATGACCCAATACCAGCTGAAACCCGGTGATTCGGTAAGGCTGGGGAACCTGACCCTCCCCATTGCGGGTGCGATCGATCTGGCCCCCGGGAATACGGCGGTGAGTACTTCAGTGGCTCCCGTTATCTGGATCCCTTACGAGGCGATCGGCCAAACGGGCCTGATCCAGGTGGGCAGCCGGGTGGGCTACAACTTTTACTTCCAGGTGTCTCCGGATGCCGATCTTCAGGAAATCTACGACCGGTGGGACCCGGTGATGGACCGCAACAACGCCGACGTGGACCTGCATACCGACACCAGCCAGCGCCTGGGCAGGCGGTTCGAGAATGTCGGGCGCTTTTTGAAGCTGGTCGCCTTCGTGGCCCTGCTGCTCGGCTGCCTGGGGATCGCCAGTTCGGTCCATATCTACATGAAGGAAAAAAGGCAGTTCATCGCGATTTTGAAATGCCTGGGTGCCACCCGCCGGCAGAGCTTCCTGATTTTCCTGCTCCAGATCAGCGGCATCGGGCTGCTCGGCGGGGTGCTGGGAACGTTTATCGGCCTGGCCCTGCAACAGGTCTTCCCGTATTTTGTCCGCGATTTCCTCCCGCTGGAACTCGACTGGAGCATCCATTGGGGGCCCGTAATGCTGGGGTTGGCCCTGGGGCTGGTTATGGCGGTATTGTTCGGCCTGCTCCCACTGCTGAATACCTGGCTGATAAGCCCCCTGGCCGTGCTGCGGATCGGGCACCAGAGTTCCCGCCTTTCCAAACGGCTTACCGCCCTGGTACTGGGGATTATTGCGCTGGTCCTCTGGGGCGTTTCTGCCTGGCTTTTGGAACAGCCGCTTCGCGCGCTGGCCTTTGTTCTGGGCGTTGCATTCACCTTTTCCCTGCTGGCGGCGATCGCCTGGGGTTTCATGCGGCTCATCCGCAAATACTTCCCGCATTCCTGGGGGTTCGAAGCCCGCCAGAGCCTGCTGAATCTGTTCCGCCCCAACAACCAGACCCTGGTGCTGGTACTGGCTATAGGGATAGGCACCTTTCTGATCAGCACCCTGTACTTTTCACAGGATCTGCTGCTGGCCCGGGCCCGGGTGGAAGACGGCCGCCCGGCGGCCAACCTGATCCTGCTCGACGTGCAGGCCGGCCAGCAACAGGCGGTTGTCGAAACCACCCGGGCCCAGGGCCTCCCGGTTCTCGAAAACATCCCCATAGTGACCATGCGCCTCGAGAAGATCAAAGACCGCACCGTCAATGAGATCCGAGACGACAGTACCTCCACCATCAACCAGTGGATTTTGAGCCACGAGTTCCGGGTAACCTACCGCGATTCGCTCGTGGAGTCGGAGCAGCTCAAGGATGGGGAGTGGGTATCGCGCTATTCCGGGGAGGTACCCGTACCCGTTTCCCTGTCTGACAACGTAGCCCGGGATGCCCAGGTAACGGTGGGCGACCACCTTCTGTTCAACGTGCAGGGCGTGCTTATGCAGACCGTGGTCGCCAATATCAGGGAGGTAGACTGGGGCCGGATGCAGCTCAACTTTTCGGTGGTGTTCCCGCCCGGGGTTCTCGACAAGGCCCCCCGCTTCCATGTGCTCACCACCCGGGCCCCTGACGCTGTGCAGTCGGCTGCCCTGCAACAGGCATTGGTTCGCGCGTTTCCCAATATCACCGTGCTGGATATACGGCAATTGCTTGAGGTGGTGAGCGACATTCTCGACAAGATTGGCTGGGTGATCCGGTTTATGGCGTTCTTCAGCATATTGACCGGTTTTATCGTGCTGCTGGGGGCGGTACGCACCAGCAAGTTCCAGCGCATCCGGGAAAGCGTTTTGCTGCGGACCCTCGGGGCAAAAGGGAAGCAGATTCTGAGGATTGCAGCCCTGGAATACCTGTTCCTGGGGGCCATCGGGAGCGTGATGGGGGTCGTGCTGTCGCTGTTGGCCACCG
>DATIPV010000031.1:0-3706 GCA_035471525.1 Robiginitalea sp. | reverse complement strand
GCAGAGCGATTCTGTTTCGGCCGAGAGGCGGTAGTACCAGGTTTCGGCCTGCCCGGTTTTATACAGCCGATAGGCCAGGGGCAAAAACTCGAGGGGGGTGGCCGAAACATCAGGATGCCGGCAACAATGGCCGCAGCCGGTCAGGCAAGACATTCCTGTAGCCTGTTGGAAGGCGGCCACCTCCTTTTCCAGGTGGCGGAACTCCCGTTCCACCGCCCGAACCTTGTGATAGAGCGACAATTTTGATCTGGGAAACGCAGCAAATGTAAAGCAAGTTTCCGTTGCCCCCACCGGAGCCCCGCAATAAAAGTGTAAAGGGTCAGCCCCGGGCCGGGCGACAGGGCCGGCCTCCCCGGCATCAGGATCAATCCCCGGGCACCAGCCAGAAGTCTATTTCTACCTGCACTTCTTCTGCGATCTTGCTGAACAGCAATTTCGGAACTTTGATATCATGTGCTTCGGGCCTGACGGTGAAGGCTGAACGCAGCCGGTAGCCTGACGTGTCGCGCGATATACGGACCCCGGCGGTTAGCGGGCGGGCTACGCCGTGCAAGGTGAGCGTGCCGCTGACCGCGCAATCACAGCTCTCCCCGTTCAGGTAAGGGGCCGTTCCCTGCAAGGTCCCGGCAAAGGTCGCCTTGGGGTACTTGTGAGATTCCAGGTAGTTTTCGTTGAAATGCTCCTGCATGAGCTTGCGCGGGAATTCGAATTCGGCAATCAGCAAAACCACCCCGAAAGCGCCACTTTCCGGTTTAAGAATGGCATTTACACGGGTATTTTCGGCCTCGATATCTTCCAGGGGCGTGGAGGCATTGAACCGGATCTGCCCGCTTCGCGTGGCATACGCCTCCTGGGCCGAGACGCGGAGTGTGGCCAGGGCCACGACTGCCGGCAGCCACCAGGCCATTCTCATTCAGGGTACCCTTGATTCACCCATTCCTCAATGCGCTGCCGGGTAGCCAGGGGCAATAGTCCGATGGGAGGCATGGGGTCGGCGTTATTGTTGATACGCCCGAGCAGTCCCCGGGTCTCGACGGCATCCTGAATAAAGGCCAGGGTGGTCAGCGACATAGGGGCGCCCTGGGTGGGCGGGTCTCCGTGGCAGGAGGTGCAGTTGCCATCGAAAATAGGCTGGATATCGGCGGCATACGAGAGGGCCGGAGGCTCCGAATCGTCCGGGTTGTTGCTCTGATTGCCGGTTGGCGGGCTGTTTTCGGAGTCTGAGCCGCCATCTTTGGAACAGGATGCTGTGCCGGCCATTACGAGGGCCAGCAGGAGTAAAGGGATCTTTTTCATAAGGCGCTGAGTTATGCGGGTTGTTGGTTCGTTAAAAGCGCTGCTTACCGGAGCCGGGGACCCTGGCTTCGGGATGCAATTTTTTTAAGAGATGGCAGAACCTCGCAAGGGTTGCTTGCTCTTTGACTAAATCTATCTAATTGGCAATATTATGAATATCAGGGATATGCAATGAAAAATATTCTGTAAGTTTAATAAAAAAACAGGTGTGCCCTCCTGCCCGGGGCTGTGGCTGCACCTGCGTGCTAACCAAAAAATAAACCGCTATGAAAAGAATCTTTTTACAGGCATGGCTATGCCTGCTGCCCGCCCTGGCGGCAGCCCAGGACGACCTGCTCGCCTCCATCGACAAGCCAGACAGCGCCGGGGTGGCCGAGGCCGCCTTCAAAGGCCTGAAAATTGTCAATTTCGAATCGACCCGGCTGCTCGCCAAACGCGAATTCTACTTTGTGGTCTCGCACCGTTTCGGGAGCATCAGCAATGGGTTTGACGACTTTTTCGGCCTGGATTACGCCAATACGCGACTCCATGTCCTCTACGGTATATCAGACGGCTTCAACATCTCGGCTTCGCGCAGTTCGTTCAACAAGACCTACGACCTGTCGCTGAAATACAGCCTGTTCAGGCAGCAGCCCGGCATCCCGGTAAGTGTGGTGGGGTACAGCCAGGCCGCCATAAATACCCAATTGGACGAAGCCCTGCTGGCGATCCCGGTCGATTTTGGCGACCGGCTTTCGGTAACCCAACAGCTGCTTATCTCGCGCAAGTTCAACGACCGGTTGTCGCTGGAGCTCATGCCCACCTATTTCCACGAAGGCTATGTAGACTATCCCGACCAGGACCCCTCGCAGTACGCCCTGGGGATCGGGGGGCGCTATAAGCTGGGAAAGCGATGGAGCCTGAATATCGACTATGGCTGGCACCTGAACCGGGCCGATGGTTCGCCTTTCGTGAACCCCTTGTCCATCGGGGTGGATATCGAGACGGGGGGCCACGTCTTCCAATTGCATTTCACCAATGCGCAACCCACCTTCGAGAGCGGGTTTCTGGGCAACGCCGTGGGCGATTGGGGCGACGGGGTTATCTATTTTGGATTTAACCTGAGCCGGGTCTTCAATTTCTAGGGGGAGGTATCTGCCAGTCGGTGTGGAAAACCCCTTCCCGGTCGAGCCGCTGGTAGGAGTGCGAGCCAAAATAGTCGCGCTGTGCCTGTACCAGGTTCATGGGCAGTCGGCCCGAGGTAAAAGCGTCAAAATAGCTCAGGGTGCTGATGAGGGCCGGCATGGGGACGCCCGTTGAAACGGCATGGGCGGCTATGCGCCGCACGGCGGGTAAGGCTTCTTGCAGGGGTTCCCGGAAGGCATCGGCCAGCACCAGGTTCTTCAGCCCGGGTTGCCGCTCAAAGGCCTCTGCAATGGGCTCCAGGGCAGCCGATCGGATGATGCATCCGGCCCGCCAGATCCGGGCCACGGTGGCCAGTTCGAGGCCGTAGCCGTAGGCGCGCGAGGCTTCTGAAAGCTGGTGAAATCCCTGAGCGTAAGTAAGCAGAAAGGAGAAATAGAGAGCCGACTCGCAATCGCTGGCCAGGCCGGGGTACGACTCTGCGGAAGCGGGTTTGGCATAGCGGCCCTGGGCAGCAACGCGCCACTCTTTCAGGGCCGAGAGGGCCCGCATGCTAACCGAAATGTCCAGGGTTGGCACCGGTATGCCCAGGTCCATGGCATTTTGGGAAGTCCATTTTCCGGTGCCTTTCTGTTGGGCCTGGTCCAGGATGGCATCGATAAGTTCCCCGGTTCCCAGGGGGTCCTTTTGTCCGAAAATAAGGGTGCTGATCTCCACCAGGAACGACTGCAGCCTTCCCTGGTTCCAGCGGCCGAATGCCGCGGCGAGTTGCTTATTCGAAAGCCCTCCAGCTTGTTTGAGCATATCGTAAACCTCCGAGATAAGCTGCATCAGCCCGTATTCGATCCCGTTGTGGACCATTTTTACGTAATTCCCGGCCGATCTGGGCCCCAGGTAGGCCACGCAAGGCTCCCCGCGGTAACGGGCGGCCACGGCTTCGAAGATGGGATGTACCAGCCGGTAGGCCTCCCGGTCGCCGCCTGGCATAAGGCTCGGGCCCCGCCTGGCGCCTACGGCCCCGCCAGATACTCCCAAACCAATAAAATGGATCCCTTTGGCCTTCAGGTTTGTCTCGCGGCGGTCTGTATCTTCAAAATGGGAATTGCCCCCGTCAATAATAAGATCGCCTGCTTCCACCAGGGGCAAAAGGGCATCGATCACCGCATCCACCGGTTTTCCGGCTGGCACCAAAAGCATTATTTTCCGGGGGGTTTCAAGGCCCTGCACAAAGGCTGCCAGGTTTGAGGTAGTGCCAAGTTGCCCCTGGTCGTAATTTTCCGGGCGCAGC
>DATIPV010000030.1:0-6759 GCA_035471525.1 Robiginitalea sp. | reverse complement strand
GTTCGAACGGGAGAAACTGGTGGGTTCGCTCATCTTCAAAAAAATGAGTTATTTGAATTACAGCACCCTGGCCCTTTTTGGGGCTAACCTGCTGCTTACCTACCTGCTTCCCCTATCGAAATCCATCGTTCTGGGTGGGATTTTCCTGGCCCTGCTGGTAAATATTGCCGGATGGGTCACTATCCTGAAAATGCATCAAAAGTACCTGTCGTCGCACTTTTTCTATTTTATTTTGTACCTTTGCGCACTTGAAATTGCTCCACTTGTGATCATTTCATTTGTGCTAAACTCTTGATTGTATGAAGGTAAAGACGATTCTGGTATCGCAACCGGAACCTAAAATGGAGAATAGCCCATATTCACGGCTTATTGAGAAAGAGAAGGTCAAGGTAGATTTCAGACCCTTTATCCATGTGGAAGGAGTAGATGCAAAAGGCGTCCGTCAGCAAAAGATAGACCTGGCAAAGTACACCGCCATTATACTGACCAGCCGCAACTCGGTAGACCATTTTTTCAGGATAGCCGATGAGATGCGTTTTAAGGTTCCCGACACCATGAAGTATTTCTGCCAGTCGGAAGCCGTGGCTTTTTACCTTCAGAAATACGTGGTTTACCGCAAGCGCAAAATATACGTCGGCAAGCGCAACTTTCCCGATTTGCTGCCCCTGTTCAAGAAATACAAAGAAGAGATTTATCTGCTCCCCTCCTCTGACGTGCTCAAGCCGTTAATCCCAGAGACCCTGACACAGTCGGGCATCAACTGGACACGGGGCATCTTCTACAAAACGGTTATCAGCGACCTGTCCGACCTGCGCGATGTATACTACGACATTTTGGTATTCTTCAGTCCGGCCGGTATTGAATCCCTGCTGAAGAACTTCCCCGACTTCAAACAGAACAACACCCGGATTGCCGTTTTCGGCAACTCCACCATTCAGGCGGCAACCGATGCAGGACTGAGAATAGATATTCAGGCGCCCACTCCCGAGACTCCCTCGATGACCATGGCACTGCAGAAATATATCAACGACGTTAACAGGAAATAACACAGCCCCGCGCTGGCCAAAAAAAGGGCTTCCCAACCGGGAAGCCCTTTCTCTTTTAAAACGCAAAGCGCTGCGGGCCGCCCCGCCTGATTTCCTCGCTGGCGTTGGCTTCGAACTTTTGGAAATTTTCCCGGAAGGCGTTACTCAGTTTAAACGCCGTTTTGTAATAGGCTTCATCGTTGTTCCAGGTAGCCCGCGGACTCAGCAGGCTGGTCGGGACGCCCGGGCACTGCCGGGGCTGCGCCACTCCGAAAACAGAGTGGATATGGTAGGTGTCGTAGGTGTAGAGGCCGAGTTCGCCGCTCAGGGCAGCCCGGATCATCGCACGGGTGTACGAAAGTTTGATGCGGCTCCCCACCCCGTATGGGCCTCCGGTCCACCCTGTATTGACCAGCCAGACGTTGGTGGCCGATTGCTGCATCTTCCGGCTCAGCATCTCGGCGTAAACCGCAGGGTGCAGGGGCATAAAAGGCGCTCCGAAACAGGCCGAAAAAGATGGGACCGGTTCGTCTACCCCGGCTTCGGTGCCAGCCACCTTGGCCGTGTAGCCCGAGATAAAATGATAGGCGGCCTGGCTGGGGGTGAGACGCGAAATGGGCGGAAGCACGCCAAAGGCATCGGCCGTCAGGAAAAAGATGTGCTTCGGTTGCCGGCCCACGGAGGGTTCCTGTCGATTCTCGATATGGTACAGCGGGTAGCTTACCCGGGTATTCTGGGTTATGCTCCAATCGGTGAAGTCTACCCTGCCGTCTTCGTCCAGGATCACGTTCTCCAGAATGGCGCCTTCCCGTATCGCCCCGTAGATCTCCGGCTCATTTTCGCTGGAGAGGTTTATCACTTTCGCGTAACACCCTCCCTCAAAATTGAAGACCGTATTGCGCGAGGTCCAGCCGTGCTCGTCGTCTCCGATCAACCTGCGGGTCGGGTCGGTAGACAAGGTGGTTTTGCCGGTGCCGGACAGGCCAAAGAAAATGGCGGTTTCGCCCTCTTCCCCCACGTTGGCCGAACAATGCATGGGCAAGGTGTCCCGGTAGACCGGCAGGATGAAATTCAGGGCCGAAAAGATCCCTTTTTTGATTTCCCCCGTATAGCCCGTGCCCCCGATCAGGGCAATCCGCCGCGTGAAATTGAGGATGGCGAAATTGTGCTGGCGGGTACCGTCTATGTCGGGGTCGGCCCGGAAACCGGGCGCGTTCAGAACGGTCCATTCCGCCTCAAAATCGGATAATTCCTGTTCGGTGGGCCTAAGGAACATGTTATAGGCAAACATGTTGGACCAGGGATATTCGTTAATGACCCGGATACCCACCCGGTAGTCCGGGTCGGCACAGACAAAGCAATCCCTCACATATATTTCCCTGTCGTCGAGATAGGCCGCTACCTTTTGGTACAGGCGGTCGAAGGCGTCAGGCTCAAAGGGCATGTTTACCGGGCCCCACCATACTTTGCGGGCTGTAATGTTATCGCGTACAATGAAACGGTCCTGGGGCGAACGGCCCGTAAACTCCCCGGTATTGACAGCCAGGGCCCCGGAATCTGCTTCCCGGCCCATTCCCTTTTCCAGCGTATGCCTGTGCAGCTCTGCCGCTGGCAATTGGTAATGGATGGTGGCAGGGGTCAATCCGTAATCGGCCAGCGAAATCGCTTTCCTGGTTCGGCGAGAATTGCTCATAAAGATACTTTTGATCGTTTGATGTGTGGAAATGGGTTTAGCGGCTCAGGTGCCGGGAGATTCGAAAAGGGTCCGATAGAGGAGCCAGGCCCACCCGGCTATGAGGAAGAGCCCGCCCAAAGGGGTAACCCAGGCCACAGGCGTGAAATCCAGCCCGGTAAGAGCAGCGGTGCTCAGGGCGTAAATGGAGCCCGAAAAACAGAGAACGCCCACCACCACCAGGCGGAAAGCTATCAGCCGCTCGCGTCTCGGCAGTTTTGCATTCAGGCCGAGAAACAGCAGGAACAAGGCATGGTACATCTGGTACTGTACCCCGGTCTGGTAGCTCTCCAGGGATTCCGGGGCCAGCAGATCGCGGAGGGCGTGGGCCCCCAGAGCGCCCAGCATAACGGCCAGTAATCCCAGGGCCGCACCGGTACCAACCATTGTTTTGTTCATAACTATAGCTTGTAATTTTTTTACAAATGTAACATTTTGATACCTTCGTAAGGCATAAATCCGATAAAGTACACCTTATATGCCGAGAAGGATTCTCATAGTAGGTGCCGGCAAATCAACCTCGTACCTGCTGCAGTATTTGCTCGAGCAAGCAGAAAAGGAAAACCTGTTCCTGGTGGTTGCCGACAAAAAGCCGGAAAGTGTGCCCGAAGCCTTCCGGGAAAATCGTTTCAGCGAAATTCTAGCGCTCGACATAGCCGATACCGAAAAGAGGCGTTCCGAAGTGGGGAAGGCCGACCTTGTTATCTCCATGCTGCCTGCGGCGCTTCACCTGGAAGTGGCACGCGATTGCCTGGAATTCGGGAAAGACCTGGTTACCGCTTCCTATATAAGTGACGGGATGCGGGCCATGGACCGGGAAGTGCGCGCGCGCGGCCTGGTATTCATGAACGAGATTGGCCTGGATCCGGGCATAGACCATATGAGCGCCATGCAGGTTATCGACCGCATCAAGGCCAAGGGCGGGAAAATGTTGCTTTTCGAGTCTTTTACGGGCGGCCTGGTGGCCCCCGAAAGCGATACCAACCTCTGGAATTACAAGTTTACCTGGAACCCCCGAAACGTGGTGGTGGCAGGGCAGGGCGGAGCTGCCAAATTCATCCAGGAGGGCACCTATAAGTACATTCCCTACCACAAATTATTCAGGCGTACCGAGTTTTTGGAGGTTGAAGGGTATGGCACATTCGAAGCCTATGCCAACCGGGATTCGCTGAGCTACCGAGAGGCGTACGGCCTGGAAAACGCCCTTACCCTGTACCGGGGCACCATGCGCAGGGTGGGTTTCTCGCGAGCCTGGAATATATTCGTGCAACTCGGCATGACCGACGACAGCTATCGCATCGAGAACTCGAAAGGGATGTCGTACCGCGATTTCACCAACCTGTTCCTGCCTTACTCCCCCACCGATTCGGTAGAACTGAAACTCAGGCATTACCTGAAAATTGACCAGGACGACATTATTTGGGGAAAATTGCTGGAGATAAACCTCTTCGACAAAAAGAGGCTGGTGACGCAAGAAAATGCCACTCCCGCCCAAATACTGCAGGAAATCCTGGAAGCCAGCTGGACCCTTGGGCCGGAAGAGCGCGATATGATCGTTATGTACCACAAATTCGGATACCTGCTCGACGGCAAAAAGTATCAGGTCGATTCCAACATGGTGGCCGTAGGTGAAAACAGGCGCCTGACCGCCATGGCTAAAACCGTCGGGCTGCCCGCTGCCATGGGCGCCCTGCTGATCCTCAACAAAAAGGTAAAAGAGCCGGGGGTCCAGATTCCAATACGGCGGGAAGTATACGAACCCGTTTTAAAAGAGCTGGCCAACTACGGCATATCCTTCCACGAATTCGAAGTCCCCTACCTCGGGTATAATCCCGAATCGATCGCCATGTAGCGTTCGGGCCATTTGTGTTATCTTAGGCTGGCAAACCGGCTGTAATGAAAGAGAACCAGGGAAACCTCCATTTGGACGGAATCGACAAAAAGATTTTACGCTACCTGATGGAAGATGCCCGCAAACCCATTTTGGAGATTGCCCGTCAGGTGGGTATCTCCGGGGCCGCCATCCACCAAAGGCTGCGTAAAATGGAGAAATCGGGCCTGCTGGCGGGTTCCAAATTCGTGGTCAACCCCAGGGTGCTCGGATATACCACTATGGCTTATATTGGCATTTACCTGGACAAGGCCATGAGCAATCCCTATGCCGTGAAGGAACTGGAAAAAATCCCGGAAGTGCTGGAATGCCACTACACCACCGGAAACTGGTCTATTTTGATAAAGGTGCTCTGCCGCGACAACGAACACTTAATGCACCTGCTCAATAAAAAGATCCAGCAAATTGAAGGGGTATCCCGAACGGAGACCTTCATTTCGCTGGATCAGCAAATCGATCGTCAGATCAGTATCTGAAATTTTTTCTTAATCGCGTCCGCCAAAAACCTGCATTCCCCAGTATACGAGCGATGCCAGGGCACCGATGGCTGCCACCACATAGGTGCGGGCGGCCCATTTCAGGGCATCTTCCGATCCGGCATATTCCCTGGGGGTCACAAGGTTCTTGTGCTTGAGCCAGGCCAGGGCGCGCTTACTGGCGTCGTATTCCACCGGCAGGGTAATAAAGGAGAACAAAGTAGCCAGGGCCATCATCACCAGTCCGGCCACGGCCACGTAAAAGCCCATGCCCATGCCGGAGGCGGCGCCCAGAATCAATCCGCCCATTACCACCCACATGGAAAGCCCTGAGGTAACGCTTACCACCGGCACCAGTTTGGAGCGCATCGTTAGCCACTCGTAGGCCTGGGCGTGTTGCACGGCATGGCCGCATTCGTGCGCGGCTACGGCTGCGGCAGCCGCATTGCGCTGGTGGTACACCCCTTCGCTTAGGTTAACGGTTTTGTTCAGGGGGTTGTAGTGGTCTGTCAGCGTTCCGGCGGTGCTCACCACTTTGACATCGCGGATGCCGTGGTCCTGCAACATTTTCTCGGCGATCTCGGCCCCGCTCATGCCATTCTGCAAATGCACCGTGGAGTAATGCTTGAATTTGCTTTTGAGCCGGTTGCTCACCAAAAAGCTCACCAGGGCTATGGCTCCGATTAGTATATAGTATCCTAACATGTTTTCTGAATTTTACAGTCTTAAATTAAAAGTAGCACATTTAAAGCAAAAATCCGGCCAATTCGGCCTGGCAGACCCGGGTTGTTTCCCAATGGGTCAAAGACTGACATTTTGGCGTTTAAATTCCTGAAAGATTGCCCATACTGCCCTCCCCCTGATTGCTCATTTCAGGACAAGCCGTTAATTTGAAAGAAGGGGGGGCGGCAGCCCCAGGGGGTTGCCAGCCGGTCCTGAAGGCCCAGGCCCGTGGGCTACCCTACCACATTCACGATTTTGCCGGGCACTACGATCACCTTCTTGGGGGCCCGTCCCTGCAGCTGTTCCTGTGTTTTCGGATGGGCCAGTACCGCCGCCTCGATCTCTTCTTTGGAAAGGTCGAGGGAAAGCTCCAGGGTAAAGCGCAATTTGCCATTGAAGGAAATGGGGTATTCCTTGCTGCTTTCCACCAGGTGCTTTTCGTCCCAAACCGGGTAGGGCACCCTGGCGACGGAGCCCTCATGGCCCAGTTTTTCCCAGAGCTCCTCTGCCATATGCGGGGCATAGGGCTCGAGCAGCACCGCCAGGGGCTCAAGCACAGCCCGCTCCCGGCAGTTCTGGGCGGTGAGCTCGTTCACGCAGATCATAAAGGTAGACACCGAAGTGTTGAAGGAGAACTCGGCAATGTCTTCCGTTACCTTTTTGATGGTCTTGTGAAGGGTTTTCAGGCTGTCTTTCCCGGGCTGGCCATCCAGCACCTCGAAGCTGCGGTCGGGGCCCTGGTGGTAAAGCCTCCAGAACTTCTTCAGGAAGCCCGACACCCCGCTCAGCCCCGCCGTGTTCCAGGGCTTGGATTGTTCCAGGGGGCCCAGGAACATCTCGTAGAGCCGCAGGGCGTCGGCCCCGTGCTCCTCACACACCTGGTCGGGATTTACGACATTGTATTTGGACTTG
>DATIPV010000029.1:0-1685 GCA_035471525.1 Robiginitalea sp. | reverse complement strand
CCCGGTGATACCAGGTTCACCGGATACGGGGAAGCTTTCAGTCCTTCGGGAAACTGTGCGACCCGAACATAGGTGATTCCCTGGGCGAGCAGGGCCCAGAAATCGAGCTGGGCCACCGCTTTCATGTCTGGGAGCACCCCGGGGTGGATGGCCCCTTCTTTCAAAGTATACCCCCTTGCATCCAGGGTTTCATACCCGTAATAGGTGGAAAGGTCGCCCATGTCGCCAATGCGGCTGCTGTTCCAGAACTCGCGGTGCCCCTCCCGGTCTACCTCGTGCTGGAATATCCCGAAGTCCATCTCAAATTCGGAGCCCAACAGCGGGTAGCTCACCCCTTCGATCTTAAGGTCGAACAGCATCCGGTCGTTTTCCGGGATGGCGTAGTATTCCTCCAGGGGCAGTTGCCGGTAGCTCTCCGACCCAATAGCGTAGATGGCCGACAGGATGGATACGTAATTCAGTTTTCGGATTTCCTGCTTTTCTAGGTCTTCCGGGTATCCGCCCGACTCGATCAGGATGGCGCTGGTCCCCCACTTCTGGATATTGTCTCCAAAGGCCCTGGGCTCGAAATCGTCGTTGTAGCGGCCGACCTGCCCCGGGGCGTATTGCTGCAGGATGCGGTTCATGTAGGCGATTACCTGCATGGCCCGTCCCCGAACCTCATTGACCTCCTTGTCATAGTTATAGGCCGGTGCCAGATACGATATGGTGGCCGGTTTTGGCGTGCGCTGGGCGTTGTAATACCGGCTCTGATCGTGCAGGTTAAACCCGAAGGCTGCATCCAGGCTGTCCCTGACGCGCTTGAGTGTCTGACCTTCCGGCGATTGCAGGCGCAGCGCATCGCGGTTGATATCGATGCCCAGGGTGTTGCGGCGCTGAAAAACTTCCGCGCCGTCGGGGTTGAGCATGGGCAGGAAATGCAGCCTGACCACGCTCAGCAATTCTTCCTTCTCTTCCCGGAAGTCTTCGGATGCCAGAAAATTGAGGATGTCGAAAATCGCCTGGGTGGCCGTGGGTTCGTCCCCGTGCATCTGAGACCAGAGGAAGATGTCGGTCTCTCCCGTGCCCGTGCTGATAAGCCTCAGGGGGCGCCCCCTGAGGGAGGTTCCTACCGTGTGGACTTCAAACCCCGGTTTGGCAGCCACTGCTTCAATGAGGGGCTGCAGGTCGGCGTGCTTGATCCGTCGTGTCGCGAGGGAAGATTCGCGGTAGGCTTCATAGGTTTCGTAAAACCGCTGGGTAAACGACTCGGTTTGGGCCGGTGTCTGGCAGGCCCATAAAGCCAAAAAGCAGGCCAGCATCAATTTTTTCATAGAGACTCGTGTTTTGGAGCGGGTTGAAGTTTCAGATCGCGGAGCGACCGGCGGATTCTTTTCATAAAGCCCCGGCCGGGATCCGTTTTTTCGGTCCGGTAGGCACTGTCTTTTTCAAGCCAGAGCGGATGCCCCTCGAAGGCCGTGTATTCATAATGCCCGACGAGATAGCGTATCGGGTATTTCGAGGCCAGCCGGCGTACCAGCCAGGCATTTGCCTTCAGTTGCTCGGCGGTTAGCGGGGTATCGCCGGTGCCCCCCACATTTTCAATGCCTATGGCGCAGTGGTTCAATCCGATGGTATGACGGGCCATAAGGGTATCGGGCATGAGCTGATAAATGGTGCCGTTGCGGTCCACCAGGTAATGGGCC